>DASWGX010000673.1:0-6782 GCA_036393455.1 Polyangiaceae bacterium | reverse complement strand
GCGAGCTCCTCGCTGTCCTTCACGGGCAGGAAGCGCGACGCCGCCCCTTCGCGCGGCACCTCGACGTACCTCGTTTCGAGCGCGTGGGTGATCTCGTTGATCAGGCGCTCGAACTGAACGACATGCTCGCCCTCGACGCTCTTGTCGACCGCAAAATAAGTGAAGTTCATATTGAGCTCGGAAAGTGTCTTCGCGTCCACCAGGAACGTATTGATGTTGAAGACGCGGACGCTCGCCGCGTCGAAATCGGGCGGCAAGCGGAACTCTTCCAGCGCTTGGAGCTTGCCGTCGACCACGACCGGCACGCCGCCGCGATCGCTTCCCACCTTGCGCACTACTTCGGAGGTCACCGGAGCCCCGTGCTCGAGGTGAAAACCGATCACGGCCGGGTCGAGCGTCGCGCCGAGGTTGTCCAGGTTAGCGATGAGCACGAGCCGTCCGCCGCCGACGACGAATCGGTCGAGGAGCCCGCTCTCCTGCAGGGCCTGCACCAAATCCCCGTGCCCCGGCGCGTGCTCGCTCGGCCGCCCGGCGGCGTCGAGGAACAGGGACCCATCCTTGTTCAAACGCAACGAGACGTACTGCGGGAACACCGCGACGTTCGGGTCATCGAGCCGGGGACCGAGCGCCGCGCGCAACGCTTCGTCCGTGGCGGGGCTCGTCATGAACCAGAGGGGCGGGGCCTTACCGAAACAGCTCGCCTCGCTCCGCAGCGCGGAAAGCCGGAGATCGAGGAAGGTCTTGCCCGGCAACGCCTCGACCAGGGCCTTGACCACGCCCCCCATGCGGGTGGCCATTCCGCCGGCGAGGACGACCATCGCTACGCTCCCCTCACGAAGCAGCGCTTCGCCCGCTTCGACGAGCTGTCGGTAGCCTGCGGAACCGGGCGCGGGAAGGTGCTCGATGCATTCCGGCGGGGGCGGTTCGACGCGCGCGGTTACGCGGTTGTCGATATCACCCTGCCGCAAGCGATCCGAAAAGTAGAGCAGACGCTCTCGGTCGAAGCCGAACCGATCGAGGCGCGCGCGCACGTCTTCGGGCAAACCGTCGAGTTTTTCGCCAATGGATGAGCCTTTTCCGAGCGTCATCGCGGGGCCGGAGCCTAGCAGCAATGACCAGCACCCGTGGAGCCGGCGCGGAAGGGGCGTGCTAGTTTCGGCCCGTGGCGTTCCGGCGCGCGAAAAGTACATGGCCGAAAAGGGTCTTGCCGGCCGCAGCTCTCTTGGTCCCGCTCGTTCTGCCGGTCATCTCCGCGCGCGCGGACGGCCCGGTCGTCCACGAATACTTCGAGCCGAATCCAGAGGAAGACCTGCGCTTCTCGGCCACGACGGCGGACGGCGCCATGCCGGCTGCGATCGAAACGCCTGTGGGCGTGGTCACCGCGCCGCCGACCGGCCGTCGCGCCGAGCGCGACGAGGTGGCGTACGGAGGCTCGTCGACGCCGGACAGCGCGGACGCGAGCTACCAGATCGATCGCGACACGACGCGCCCGGATCGCGTCGGCTACGACGAACCCTTCACGCCTTCGATCGCGCCGTTCAAGCGCCTGTACGCGTACGATGCCGTCGACGAGTCGCTCGAACTCGTCGTCGCGGATAAACGTCTCACCAAGATCGTGATCGGCGGCAACGTCGAGGTCGGAGAAGACACCTTCTACGCGGACCTGTTCGTCGACGCGGTTCCCAACGTGCCGGTGCGCATTCCGAGCGTCGGGCCCGGGGCGCGCGTGCTGGTAGCGCGGCTCGACCCCGCGGAACCGTTCGAGCTCCTGCGCGACAGCGCCGACAACTGGTTTCTGCTCGCCTCGATTCGGCGGCGCGTGCGCCTCGTGATGCAGCTCGCCATCGCTCGTGCGGTCTTCTCGAGTCCCTTTGCTTCGGTTTCGTGGAGCGCGCTCCGCTCGTCCGTTTCCCCGCTACCGCCCGCAGCACACCAGGCGAGCGAGCGCGTGCTTTCTTACATCGGCGTAGCGCGCGACGAGCCGCCCCGCGAAGCGCTCCAGCGCTTGGTGCGCTTCCACCGAAGCTTCGTTCCCTCGGAAGAGCTGCCGCGGGCGCGTCAGGCGAGCCTCCTCTACGAAGAGCTCAGCATGTCGCAAAAGGGCGTGTGCCGTCACCGCGCGTATGCCTTCGTGATCACGGCTCTCGGGCTCGGGTTGCCGGCGCGTCTGGCGCGCAACGAGGCTCACGCCTGGATCGAAGTCTTCGACGGGCAGCTCTGGCACCGCATCGATCTCGGCGGCGCCGCGACGGACCTCGACTACCGCTCGAGCAGCGACAACCCCCTCTATCAAGCCCCCGACGATCCGTACCCGTGGCCCCAGGGCAGCGAGACCGGCCAATCCCTGGCGCTCCGAGCGCAGGAACGGCAGAGCACCGTCGGGCCGGCACCGGACCGCGCACCCGCGAGCGTGCCGTCTTCGTCGCCCGATGGCGGCCTCGACGCGTTCGACGACAGCGAGTCCAACCAGGCAGAGTCTTCGGATCGACCGAACGCGGAGCTTTTCTTGACGCTCGAGCGGTCGAGCGTGCTCCGGGGCTCCGCCGTGGCGATGAGCGGCACGGTGCGCGCCGACGGCGAGCCGTGTCCGTTCGCCCGCGTGGACGTCGGGCTCAGAAACTCGGCCGGCCGCAGCCTCGCCATCGCGGCGCTGCCGACCGATGCAGCGGGCAAATTCACAGGACGAGTGAGCGTGCCGCTCGATGTCGCGGTGGGCGACTACGAGCTCGTCGTGTCGACGCCCGGGGCCGGACCTTGCGGGCCGAGCCGCCGCTCCTCGCCCTGAGCTCTGTGCCGAACCTCTAGGCGCGGCGCTGCTGTTGGCGCATGACCTTGCGCAGCCGTTCGGTGCCGTGCGCAAGCTCGCGCAGAATAGCGTCTTGCTTGCGCGCGCCTTCCTCGACCCGGCGCGAGGCGAGCTGCGCCTGCTCGAGGCCCTGCGTCTGCGTTCGATGTGCGGCGTTGAGCTGATTGACCATGTTGCTGATGGCCTCGGTCGCCTGGGTCATCTGTTGCCCGCCGCGCGACTGTTCCTGGCTCGAGCGCTCGACCTGCTGCGAGATCGTTCGCATCTTTTCGCCGCTCTTGATGATGAGCTCGGAGCCGCGCGCCTGTTCCGACGTCGCCGCAGCGATCTGCTGCACCGTTTCGGCGATGCGCCCGATGGCGTCGGTGACCTGCTTGCTCCCCTTCGCCTGCTCGACCGTGGCGCGGGCAATCGCGCGCACCATGTTGGTGCTCTTCTGCGAGCTTTCGAGAATCTTCTTCAGGGCGCGCTCGGCCTCGTTCGAAACCTCGACGCCGCGGTCGACGTTCTGCGCGCCGCGCTCCACGGCCGTGATCGCGTTCTTGCTCTCGGACTGAATCGTCTTGATGAGATCCGCGATCTCCTTCGTGCTGGCGCCGGCGCGCTCCGCCAGGTCCTTGATTTCGTCCGCGACCACCGCGAACCCCTTGCCGTGCTCGCCGGCCTGAGCGGCGATGATCGCCGCGTTGAGCGCCAAGAGGTTCGTTTGCTCGGCTACCTCGTCGATGACGTTGAGAATCTGCCCGATGGCGTCGATGCGCGAGCCGAGGTTCGAAATCACGCTCACCGCTTCCTGACTGCTCTCCTTGATGCGGTAGATTTCTCCAATCGTCTTGAGAATCGCCTCCGCCCCGCGTTCGGCGTCCTGGGCCACCTCTTCGCTGAGGCGCGCCGTTTCATTGGCGTTCGATTGGACCTGATCGATGGAAACGTCCATCTGATTCATGCTCGAGCTGGTCTCTTCGGCGGTCAGTGAAAGCGCATCGACGTTCTTGGCCACTTCCTTGATCGAAAAGGCCATCTCTTCGATGGAGGCCACGGTTTCCCGCACGCTGCCGCCGAGCTCCTGAATGTTCTCGGAAACTTCGTCGTGGGCGGCCGTGAGCTCCAGGATCGACGAGCTCGATTCCTCGGCGCTTTCCGCCAGCACTTCTACGTGGCTCGCGATCTCGCGCAGAGAGGAGGTCAGCTCGGTGATGTAGCGCACCGCCTCGGCCCCAGCCTGAACCTGGCGATTGATCTCTTCGCTCAGAGCGGCAAGGCTTGCTTCCAGCGCCGCAGCGCCTTCCTGGGCGGCGGACTCCTGCTCCTGCAAGCTGCGCGAGCTCGCGTCGACCCGCTCTTTCGAGCTCGCGAGTTCGTCACCGACCTTGCGCAGCTCGGCAAAGAGGTCCCTCACGTCTTGCGCCGCCTCCTCGGGCGGGTCGGGGCGCTGTCCGTCCAGCACGTCGCGAACCGCGCCACGAACCGCCTGACTCAAACTGCGACGCTCTTCGACCGCTTCGGCTCCCGCAACCCAGCGCACGAGTAGGACGCCCAACACGCCGAGCGCCAGCACGTAGACGGCGGCGGTGCGCTCCACAGCGCTCATCGCGAAGGCGCCCGCGGCAAGAAGCGCCATCGCGATCACTTGGCGTTGTGAAAGCCTGTTCATGTCAAAGCATTCCTGTGGCGACAAACGGACGGCCGCGAAGCTTGCCTAGGTTATTTCGCTCCCGCTGCGCTCACAAGTAGGGTCGGGCCTCGAACCTCCCATGCTGCGAACCCGTCCGGATTGTCGGCCGGCGCAGGACGCCGAGCGTTCGCGGCCATTCATGGATCGAAAACCCGCCAATTCTCATGGATGGGCTTCGGGCCAGCGCGGGAGCTCCACCACGAAGCGCGCCCCGCCGTCCTCGACGTCCTCGTACCGAATCAACCCGCCGTGCTCGATCACGATGCGCTCGACAATCGCGAGCCCGAGGCCGGTACCGTTCGGTTTGGTAGTTACATAAGGCTCGAAGAGCCTCTCGCCGACCTCCGGAGCCACGCCGGGCCCGTTGTCGGCAACGCTCAGCCGCACCCGACCCTGCTCGGCGGCGAGCGTGACGACGACTTCGGGGCGCTCTGCCGAGCGGCTCGCGTCGATCGCGTTCTGGAGCAGGTTCGTCAACACTTGGACGATCTGATCGCGATCCGCGCGGAGCTCGAGCTCGGCGGGTGCGTCCAGGCGCACTTTTATCCCTTCGACCGCGTGCAGCGACACGACGCTCGCCGCGACCTCGGTGAGCTCGAACGGACGCGGATTCGGCCGCGGTAAGCGCGCGAAGCGCGTGAACTCGGTGACGATGTCGTTGATGCGGCGCACTTCGTCGAGCGCTGTGCGCGTCGCCTCGTCGAAGTAGTCGTCGAAGGCGGGATCGTTGCGCGCGCGCAGTCGGCGCAGCGTCTCGACGGCGGCGCGAATCGGAGCGAGCGGGTTTTTGATCTCGTGCGCGACGCGTTCGGCGATCTCCCTGCGCCCCGTTTCGCGCTCGCTCGCGGCAAGCCGTTTCGAAAGATCTCTCAGATCCGACATGGCAGTGTTGAAGGCTTGAGCGAGCTGCTCGAGCTCGCGGCCCCCGCCGCGCACGCTCACCGCGGTGGGCTCGTCCCCGGCGGCCTGCCGCGTTTGCTCTGCCAGCTCCGCGATCGGACGCGCGAGCCCCCGCGAGACGACGAGCGCGACGACGAGCGCCACGGCCAGGATGCCGCCCCCCAGCGCGAAGATCGTCCAATCGAGACGACGCAGCGCCTGCAGCAAGGGCACGCGCGATCGCGCGGCCGTGATTTCGACGCCGGACAGCGCGGAGAGGCGAATCGACTCGACCATGCGGCTCGAGTCGCGCGGCAGCCCCTCGAGCGACAGGGTCAATCCGTGTGCGAGCGCAGCCTGCTCGAGCAGCGCGTCCAGGTTGCGCTCCGCGTAGAGCGCCACCCACACCCTGCCGTCCTCTGAATCGCGGCGCAGGCAGGCGACCTCGAGCGTCGGCGGCTCCGCCTCGCGCCGCAGCGTGGCGTTGCCCGCGATCGCTTCCAGCCGCGACGAAAGCGCGCGATTGCGGGTTCCGACCAAGCCCGGCTCGGTCGCTCCGATGATGCGACCGTCGTGGGCGACGAGAAACAGCCGGTCGAGATCGAGCGCACGACCCAGCTCGGGCACGCGAACGCTGAGCGATAACTGTCGGTTTGCCAGATCGCCGCTCGAAACGCCGACGAGAGCGCTGTCCACGCTCGGATCGTGACGGCAAAGAGGCTCGAGCACGCGCGGCAGGCGCTCGAGCTCAGCCGACAGGCCGCGTTCCAACTGCGAAAGCGCGCTCAAGAACTGCTCGCGGAAGCGGTCCTCCTCGGCGCGGCGCCACGCTTCGCGAACACCGAGCGCCAACGCGACCGTCACGGCCAGCGTGAGCACGCCGAGCGCCAGCAACAGCCGCTGCGCCAAGGACACCCGGCGACCTTAGTCCCGGCGGTTTGTGGGTCACAAGCTCGCCTCCGGGGTCGAGGGCCGTTGCGCGACGTCGAGTAGCCCTCTACGTTCGCCGCCCGTGAGCCGTCCCACGAGATCGCCCTGGCCGAGCAGGGCGGGCGCCGCGGTGCCCGCCCTGTTCTTGGCGTGCGCTCCGGCGGCCCAATCCGGCCCCGAGCCGGCGAGCGCGGCGGGCCCCGCGGGCACGGCGGACGCTGGCGCCAAGGCGGCTCTGTCCGTCCCCGGACACGTCGTCGCCGAAGTGCCGCGCGGCACTTTCGGTCCGTACGTCGGCGAGGCCGGACCGAGGCGCGTTTTGGTTTGGTCCACGCCCGGCGACGATCGGGCGGACGGAGCGTGGTGGACGCGAGCGCTCGACGTGGAAGGGCACCCGCGGTCCGACTCGACCGAAATTGCCAAGGCACCGGACGGCCTCGGCCTCGTCGCGGTCCGCGCGAGCCGGCTCGAGCCCGGCGCCGAGGGCGCCGC
>DASWGX010000672.1:0-3477 GCA_036393455.1 Polyangiaceae bacterium | reverse complement strand
ATGACGTGCTCGGCGCGCCTGCCCGTCTACACCTTGGTGATAGCCGCACTGTTTCCGCCTTCGAGTTACTTCGGAGTGCCGACCCAGGGCTTGTTGATGGTCGCCATGTACTTGTTCTCCACGACCATCGCGCTCGCCGCGGCCGGTGTTCTCGGCCGCACCGTCGTCAAGGGCCGGCGCGTCCCGCTCATCCTGGAACTGCCGCCGTATCGCGTTCCGAGCGCGCGTGCGACGCTCAGGCTCGTCTTCGACCGCTCCCTTGTGTTTCTGCGCGAGGCCGGCAGCGTGATCCTCGTGTGCACCATCGTGCTCTGGGCGCTCTTGTCGTTCCCCAAACCGCCCGAGGCGGCGCCGAACGCCGTCGCTGCGCAGAACGCACCGACGGCGGTCCAAGAACCGGTGTCCCCCATCGAATACAGCCTCGGCGGCCGCCTCGGCAAAGCTCTCGAGCCCGCCCTGGAACCGCTTGGCTTCGACTGGAAAATCGGCGTCGGTATCGTCGGCGCGTTCGCGGCGCGCGAAGTCTTCATTTCCACGATGGGGCTGGTTTACGGCATCGGGGAAGTCGACGAGGAAGCCACGCCGCTCAGAGAAAAGCTCAAAAGCGAAACGAAGGCGGACGGCAGCCCCGCGTACACGCCGCTCGCCGGCCTTTCGCTCATGGTCTTTTTCGCCCTCGCGTGTCAGTGCATGAGCACCCTTGCCGTGGTCCGGCGAGAAACCCGAAGCTGGCGCTGGCCGGCGTTCCTGTTCGTTTACATGACCGCGCTCGCCTACCTGGCGAGCCTGCTGGTCTTTCAGGGCGGCCGCCTGCTCGGCTTCTAACTCTGCGGCCCGGGTTCCCGAGAGAGGGCGGTAGGCGCCTCAGGCGCCAGGCACGCGAAATTGCGTGGCCGAAAAGTAGGTGAACACTGCGTGCGACACCATCACCGGCGGCAGACGATCGAACATGCGAGCCATGAAGCTCCAGCACAAGCCGCATCCGAGCGCCGCCAATACCAAAAGCGGGTTCAGGCCCGCGTCGGCGGCGCGCATCGTGTACGCGGATGGAAGGTGCGCGGTCGCGTAGAGCAGCGCGGCGAAGAGCCACCCTCGCCGTTCTCCGAGGCTCCGGTTCAGCTCGTCGAGCACACCGCCGCGCCATACGAGCTCTTCGAGCAACGGCAGTGCCAAGAGTACGAGCGTGTAGCTCACCGATCGCTGTAAGACGTCCGGATCGCCGATTTGAAGGTACAAGCCGAGCAGCCACGCGTGCTCGGGCGTCCCGGGCGGCGCGACCACGGCGCGGGCCGCGAAGCTCGAAACCAAAAGCACGCCGGCGACGAGCACGCCCCAGGTCAGATCGCCAGCGCGCAGCCGGAGCAGCGCGAGCAGGCGATCGCTCCGCCAGAGGCGCCAGGCGACCAGCGACCCGAGCAGCGCGTACGCGACGGAAAGCACCGACCAAAAGGCGGTCGTGCCCGCAAGCTCCGAGCGAAAGGCGAAACCGATCGCCGCGGTCGTCCCGACCCAAGCCACGACGACGAGGCTCACGCCTGCGCGTCTCCCGAACCCGTGAAGCGCTGCTCGTTCTCCGACCGCAAGATGCGATCGGACACCCAAAGGGCGATGCGCCGGCCGAGCTCACGCTTGTCGAGCTCTCCGAGCGCTTCGCACTTTCCCGGCGCCACCAACAGGGCACGATTCGTTTCGCGGTCGAGCGAGCTCTCTGCGAGGTTTGCGACGACCAGGTCGACCCGTTTTTCGTCGAGCTTGCGGCGCGCCGCGTCCGCGAGCTCCGTTTCGCTTCCCGTTTCGAGCGCGAAGCCGACCAGAACCGGGCGGGCTCCGTGGCGTGCCGCGCCAACTTCCGACAGAAGGTCCGGGTTCGGGATCAGTCGGAGCGCCGGGACGCCCTCGCCGCGCTTGAGCTTCTCCTCGCGCGGCGCCTCGGGCCGAAAGTCGGCCACGGCCGCGGCCATCACGAGGGCGTCGGCGGCGCCGAGGTTCGGCCCCAACGCCGCGTGCAGCGCCGCCCGCATCTCGAGCGCGGTCACGACGTCGACGCGTTCGACGCCGGCGGGCGTCGCGAGCGAGACCGGTCCCGCAATCAGCGTCACGGCCGCTCCGAGCGCGGCCGCGTGCTCGGCGATGGCAAAGCCCATTCGGCCCGAAGAGCGATTCGACAGATACCGCACCGGGTCGATCGCTTCACGCGTGGGGCCGGCCGTCACCACGACGCGCCGGCCCGCGAGCGGCCGCTGGGCAAAGAGCTCGATCACGGCCGTGAGGATTTCTTCCGGCTCCGCCATGCGCCCGTACCCCGAATCCCCGGAGGCGACCGCGCCGAACGCGGGCCCGACGAGCCGGCGCCCGTCGCTCTGAAGCCGCGCGACGTTGCGCTGGACGGCCGCTTGCGACCACATGGTCGGGTGCATTGCCGGAGCGACGACGACCGGACAACTCGCCGCCAGCACCAGCGCGGTCACCAGATCGTCCGCCCGACCCTGGGCGAATCGCGACAGGAGATCCGCGCTGGCCGGCGCGACCACGACGACTTCGGCTTGCCTGGCCAAATCGACGTGGAGCTCGCCGCCGTTGTGCGGCGCGAACATGTCCGCGTGACAGGGGCGGCCGGTGAGCCCCGCGAAGGTGTCCGGCCCCACGAAGCGCTGCGCGCTCCGCGTCATTGCGACGTCCACGACGGCTCCCTCGGCAAGCAGCGCCCGGACCAGCACGGCGCTCTTGTACGCCGCGATGCTGCCGCTCACGCAGATCACGACGCGACGCTGCAAGAGGCTGCGCGGGGCCGGCATTGCCCGATTCTTCTACCATGCCGGACGCGCCGCGCCGCGCGGAACCACCGAAACGTGAGGATTGCCGAGCTCGAAATAGCGCCAGGCCCGCGCCGCCCACGGTCCGGCGTAGTCCACACCGATGCGCTGCGATCGCCCGACTTTCCCGCGCGGGCCGTCGGTCAAGTAAAGCTGGCGAGAGCACAAGTCATGGCCGTAGTGCTCGCGACCGAGGCCGAACGCCTGACATAGCTTGCCCGGTCCGTTGCAGAGCCGTCGATCATGGACGCCGAGGCGGCGACGCGCCGCCATCGACTCGAGCCCGTACGTCGGCTCGATGCCGCGGATCAGGACGGCGTGGGGCAGCTCGACATCGGCGACGACGACGTTGAACTGGTAGTGCAAGCCGTAGACGAGGAATATGTACGCGTAGCCGGGCGGGCCGAACATCGCCTCGGTGCGCGCGGTGCGCCGCCCGCCGTAACTGTGCGCCGCGCGATCGAGCGGGCCGCGGTAGGCCTCGGCTTCGACGACGCGCCCGGCGACCGTCCCTTCGCCGCTCCGGTGAACCAGAACCTTGCCGATCAAGTCGCGCGCAACCGTCAACACCGGGCGGGCGTAGAATGCGCGAGGCAGCGCCCGGCGCGACGGTTCCGGCGGCGCGGCGCGCCTCAACCACTGCCCGCGATGCGCTCGAGCTCGC
>DASWGX010000671.1:0-2082 GCA_036393455.1 Polyangiaceae bacterium | reverse complement strand
GCGGAAGTTTCTGCGACGCTCAACTCACCGAGCAAAATCGGTGGTTCGCCTGCGGTAGTGCGCGTCGCGAGCGCGAGCGTAGCGAGGAACAGCGCACCGCAAAGCACGTGATGCGGAAAGCGGCGTAGCCGTGACGTCCGGCCTACCCGAAAGCGGGCGGCGACGGGAAGAAGACGCACTCGTCGTGTTCGCTGAGAGGGGCTCGCGGTAGTGTGCACGGATCGCCTCCGGGGTGACGCAGGGCCGGCGATGCTTCGGCCGAGTCGAGTCTGAAACCCGCCATCCGGGTTCGTTGCTTCGAGCTTCAGGCTCCGGTAGCGCGGCCCGCGCGAGACGGCAAAGTTTGTGCAAACTCGTGCCTGCGCGGGTCGGCGTCGGGGGTCAGCGGCGCCCCACGATGCGATCGCGATGGACCACCTCGTCCCACGCGCTCTCGTGACCGTCGTAGTGGACCTGGAAGTGGTCGCGATCGACGACCTCGACGACCGTCGCCGAATAGGTGGAGCCGCGCCAGCGCACCTTGACTCGATCGCCAAGCTGGTACTGCGCGACCTGGCTCGCCGTGCCGGAACCGAGCGGTTTGCCCGCGGCTCGCAGCACTTTTTCCGGCGGCGGCAGCGGCGTGGTATCCCCTTCCACGCGGCCTCGAATGCGATCCAGCGTAACGTCCTCGTCCCATTTGGGGTCGTAGCCGTCGTAGTGAACGCGGAAGCGCGCGTTTCCCGTCCTCTCGAGGATGTACGCCGGGTAGAGCTTTCCCTCTTCCCACTCGACCCATACGTGCTCACCCACGCGATAGGGCTTCTTGCACGCGGGAACGGCGAACGTGAAGATGAGCCCCAGCACGCGGCGGCGCGACGGCGTCATGGCGCGGAAATTCACGGCAACGCGGCGGGGCGCGACGGTCGCACGGACAGAGGCGCCGCCTCGGCCTGCCTAAAGCCAGCGCGCGCGAGTACCGGATGCTCTTCGGCGAAGTAGCGCGCGAGGAGCGTGCGCGTGGTTCGATAGGATTGTTCGAGAATGGTGCGGCGCGCCGCGAAGCTCGCCGGGTTCGAGAGGAACATTTCCGTGTCCGCGGGCTCGGGCTCGATCGTGAGCGCGGACAAGCCCGGCTCGTTCGGGCGCGGCGCGGGCACGGCGCGAGCGAGCGACGTGAGCCCGATGCGAATCGCCTGGTTGACGATCCACAGCATGCCCCGGCTCTGGAGGCTCGAGCCGCCGTTCACTCCGGACGCCGCGATCCGGATCGGGACCATGGGGTTCACGAAGATGGCGACGTCGGCTGCGGCCGAGCGCGCCACCTCCCAGTGGCGGACTTGCCCGGCACCGGGATCGATGTAGTAGCGTCCGCGGATACCCACCGGCGAAAAGAAAGGCGGCACGGCCATCGACGCCGTGCAGGCACGCGTCACGGGTACGTCCTCGAAACCCCCGTCGCCGAACACGACCGGCTCTCCGCTGTCCAGATCGTGCGCCAAAATGCGCAAGGTGCGCGGCATGGCGACGAAGCTATTCGGCACTCCGCGCCTCACGAAGAAGTCCTCGAGAAAGTGTTCGTAGGCCTCCAGCGTGAAAAGCCCCGCCGGCAGCGCATCCGAAAGCCTGTCGACCTCCTCCCAAAACGACGGCGGCGTGCGGAGCTCTCCCCGGGCGAGCAGGCTTTTTACTCCCTGCCGGATGGTGCTCGCCGCGCTCCGCACCGTGCGCTTGTATTCCTCGAAGTCGACGCGCAGAAGGTGCTTTCGCTCGAGACCGAAGTAGGCGTCGGCCGGGTCGAGCAGCGCACGATAGAGCCGCTGTACCGGCTTACCACCCGCGAGGGCGGCCGCGACGCTCGCGCCGCTGTTCGAGCCGACGTAAAGGTCGAGCTCGTGTGCCTGAAAGCCGCTCACCGAATCCTCCAGCGCGGCCAGTGCGCCGATCTGGAACATGGCGCCCGTGGCTCCACCTCCGGGCAAGCAGAGCGCGATCTTTACGTCACGTTCCATGCGCATCCTCCGCTCGAGCGCGTTCCGCCTCGGGGCTCGCCAGCGCAACCCGACGCGCCACCCAGAGAATCATCGCGCTCAGCACCCAACC
>DASWGX010000670.1:0-6586 GCA_036393455.1 Polyangiaceae bacterium | reverse complement strand
CGGTCGGGGAAACCCGCAGGAAAGTGCCACAGAGAACTAGACCGCCAGCGGCCTCTCGCGAGAGAGGTGCGGGTAAGGGTGAAACGGTGGAGTAAGAGCCCACCGCGCGGCCGGCAACGGTCGTGGCACGGCAAACCCCATTCGGAGCAAGGCCACGTAGAGGGGCGCTCGAGGACGGCCCGTCCGAGCCCCTGGGTAGGCCGCTAGAGGCACTCGGCGACGGGTGTCCCAGAGGAATGATCGCCGCGCCGGGAACGGGTGACCGCCCCGGCGACAGAACCCGGCTTACGAACCGCTCGCGCCACGCCGGCGACCTCGGTCGCCGGCGTGTCTTTTCTTCGCCTACTGAGCCGCGAACACGAACGGGACGTTGACCGTCGTGGAACCGTCCGACGCCGGGAACGTCCAGCCGCGAACGCGCGCGGCGATGCAGCTCGCGAGCCCGCGGTACCCGGGCGGGTCGCCCGTAGTCGAAACACCCGTCACGCTGCCGGACGCGGCCACCGTGATGGTGACCGTGACGCGCGCCGAGCTCGGAGCATTCGAATCGCGAGTATCGAGCGCAGGGTTCCAACAACTGCGCTTGACGCTCGGCGTGTATCGGCTCACGGTCGCCTGGACCTTCGACGCGTCGAGGGGCTGTCCCCCCCCCTGCTCGCTGCTGGTGGAACCGGGACCCGACTTGGGACCGGTCCCGCCCAATGCCTTCAGCCCCTTGAGCCCTTCGAGACCCCCGCTCTTCTCCCCCGCCGGGGCGGGAGCCGCAGCCGTTTCGAGCGACTTTGCTGCGCCCCGGCGCGACGCCGTGCCTTTGTTTTCGGGCCCTGCCGCGGCGACTTCGGCCGACAGAACCTCCTCGGGCGCGGTCGAGGCTCGACGATCGACGGCCTTGGCCGGCACCTCGACGTACTTGACCACCGTCTCGGCCGACTTCCTTCCGCCGAACCAGACGAACCCGAGTGTTAGACCAAAGAGAGGACCGATGGCTACGGCGATCCACGCCGCTCGAGACGGGGAGCGGCGGCGCCGCAGGCCGGCGGCTTCTTCCAGTGCCTCCTGTTCGGCGAGGCTCGCGCTGGTAGCCTCCTGAACGGGACGTCCTGCCTGCGTCACGGCAACCGGCGGCGCCGACGAGGACGCAGCGCGCCGGCCGGCTGCTTTCTCCGCCACGCTTTCCTCGACGATCGCCACGAGCTCGGGAAACTTTCGCAGTGGCTGCCATGCATCGAAACCGTCGCGCCAGACGAGCGAGTCCGATCGTATCGCTCCCGCCGCCGCGCGCGCGCGCAGCTCTACGAGACGCAAAGGTCCGACGGGCGACCCCTCGATGCCGACGAACCACTCCTCGACCGGCGCCGAAGCGGACACCGCGCTGCTCGAGGGAGGCGACGCGGCGACGCGGGCGAAGGCGTCGCCGAGCGCTCCGGGGTCGGCAACCCGCGTCGCCTCCTCGTCGTCGGCGTAGTAGTCGACCGGAACTTGCACCGCCGGATCCGAGGTTGCCGGCTGTCGGGTTGCCGCTGGCTTGGCTTCCTTGGCGCCCTGGGCGGAGGAACGCTTGACCGGAGCCGGGGCCGCGAGGGGGCTCACGAGGCCCACGGCCGGACCGGCGATCGGATCGCTCGCTCTCGGCGGCAGGCGAACCTGCGCCGGGGAGCCCAGCTGCGAAATTCGATCGCGGCCAGGGGCCACCTCGCCAGGCCGCGACACGCGGTTCACGCGCCGGGGAGCGTCGGCCGCTTTTGGAGCGGATTTCGGCGGCGGGGCCTGGAGGTGCGGGCTCGGGCTCGGGGGCTGCACTCTCATGGTGCGGGCGGCGCCGGTCGGGCTCTCCGCCGTGGCGGCGCCTGCCGGAGCTCTCCTCGTTGCCGCTGCCGTCGCGGGCCCGGCGGGCTTTCTGGCCGCGAAGCCTCGAGCGGTCGGCGCGGCCGCCTCTTGCGGCGGCTGACGCTCCTCGGCCGGCGCGTCAACCGGTTGCTCCGCGCCGACCGCCGCGTGCAAGCCCGAGCCTTTGGGCCGCGGCGGCAAGCTATCCGTTCGGTCCATTTGCGCCGCCGTGCCCGGCGCGCCGATGTGGATCACGTTCGAGCACTTCCGGCACTTCATTCGCACCGAGCGCCCCGACACCTTTTCGTCGGCGATTTGGTACTTGGCTTTGCAGCTCGGACAGATGAATTTCATGAAAGGGCGGGCCGCTGCTCAGAGCAGGTTCACCAAGTGTTCCTTGATCGTCTTACGCGTGGGCTCGTCCGGCGCGAGGTTGAGCGCACGCTGCCACATTTCCGTGGCTTTGTTACGAAATCCTGCCTTCTGATACAAGACCGCAAGGTTCTTGACGGCCGAGAAGTGGCGCGAGTTGATGTCGACCGCGGTCTCCAGCTCGCGGATGGCGTCGTACACGCGTCCGGCCTTTCCGTAGAGTAGGCCCAGGTGAAAGTGTAGGCGGTACGCCAGCGGGTCGATGCCCCGGCCGCGCTCCAGGTGTTCGATGGCCTCCTTCAGGCGACCGGCCCGGTAGGCCTCGACCCCGGCCGCAAGAGCGGCCTCGACCTGTTCGTTCAGGTGCTCGCCACCGCCCTCGGGGGCCGGCAGCCGTTCGAGACACGCTTCGACCGCGCGCAGCACCTCGCTGATGCGAAAAGGCTTCTCGATGTAGTAGTCGACGCCGCAGCTAATTTTCAGATCTTCGGCGTAGCGCCAGCCGCGGTACACGGCACTCACCATGATGATGGGAATAGCGCCGTAGCGCTGGCTACCCTTGATGCGCCGCGCGATGTCGAAGCCGTGAACCTCCGGCAGCATGGCGTCGAGCACGATCAGCGCTGGAGCGTGCTCTTTGACGAGCTTGAGCGCTGCAAGGCCGCGGTCGGCCTCCAGCACTCCGTAGCCGCGTTGCTCCAGGAGGCGGCGCAACATCTTGCGGATGTCCGCTTCGTCGTCGACGACCAGTACCGTCTTCTTGCCCACTTCTTCGGGCGGCCGCGGATCCGGCGGCAGGTTCGACACGACGCTGAGCTCGCGGGACAGCTCGCCGAACCCTTCGTCTCCGACCTCGTCCGACCTGGAGAACGCTCCCACCTGATCGTCCACGACGACCCCCGGCGTGCTGAGCGGGGGTTCGCTGAAGGCCGTCAGCGGCGTAGCCCGGGGGCTCGCGGCCGGATCGTCCACGGCTTCCGCGTCCGTTTCCAGCACCTGGCGCCGAACCTCGGGCGGGCAGAGCGGTCCGACGTGGAACTGCTCTCCGCGAGCCTTGCGCTGGTACGCCTCTTCGATGACCTTGGAAAGACTGGTTTCGAGCGCAACGTACGGGTAGACCTTCTTTCCCGTTACGAACTCGAGCTCATCGATGACTTTTTTCTCGCGCGGGTTTGCCATCGCGATGAAGACGCGATCGTCGCGCACGAGCACGGGCAAGATGAGGTGCTTTTCCGCGATCTCACGCGGCAAGAGATCCAGATCGTCCAGCTTCAGGCAGACGTGGTTGAGATCGATGCCGGGGATCCCGTGCTGCTCGCTCAAGGCCTTGAGCGCGGCCACGTCGGTGATCGTCCCTTCTTCCGCGAGGCGAGACGCCAGGCGGCCGCCGCGGGGCTCGCGCAGCGCTTGGTCCAGTTGCTCGGCGGTGAGAGCGCGCTGTCGCAGCAGAATCTTGCCGATCTGCTTCTTCTCGCTCATGACGGATCCTTGAGCGTGTGAGGTTACTCTTCGGGCCGACCCCGAGGAAGGAAAACTCTGCGCCGGGCCTCCGAGCAGCCCTCCGATCAACCCTCCGAGCAGCGCAACGGGTCGCGGCCTTCCGGGCTGCTTTCGACAGGGTCGCTTTCGAGCTCCAGCAGGCGCGCTTCGGCCCAAGCGCCGAAGGTTCCGGCGAGGACGGCCGCCCGCGCGCCGGCGGTCAGGCGGGCGTACAGGTGCAGATTGTGGAGCGTGAGCAGGCGCAGCGCGAGCATTTCGCGTGCCACGAATAGATGGCGCAAGTACGCACGACTGAACCCGCCGGCGCAGGCCGGACACTCACAGTCCGCTTCCAAGGGCCGCGGGTCGTCTCGATGACGTGCGTTCTTGATCACGAGCTTTCCGCGCCGCGTGAAGGCCTGCCCATTCCTCGCGTTGCGCGTCGGCAGTACGCAGTCGAAGAGATCGATGCCAGCACCGACGCCGCGGATCAGGTCCGCCGGCGTGCCCACCCCCATCAAGTAGCGCGGCCGCGCGCGGTCGAGCTCCGGACCGATCACGGCCAAGGTTTGGTGCATCAGCGCCGGCGGCTCGCCAACACTGAAGCCGCCGAGGGCGAGCCCGTCGAACGGGAAGCGCGCAAGGACTCGCGCGTGCTCGCGCCGCAGCTCGACGTCGACGCCACCCTGCACGATGCCGAACAGCGCTTGCCCGGGGTTCCGCGCGGCTAGACAGCGTTCAGCCCAGCGCGTCGTGCGCTCGACGGCGGCCACGAGCTCGGCGCGGGACGCTCCGGCGGGCGGACACACGTCGAGAGGCATCGCAAGGTCGGAACCGAGCAGGCCTTGAATCCGCATGGCTTCCTCGGGGCTCAGGTGCAAACGGCGCCCGTCGAGGTGCGATGCGAACTCGAACCCGTCTTCCGTCAGCTTGACGCGCTCGGAAAGCGAGAACGCCTGGTAGCCGCCCGAGTCGGTGGCGATGGCGTGAGGCCAGCGGCAAAAGGCGTGGAGCCCGCCCTGGCGCGCGATCGACTCCGCTCCGGGTCGGAGCCACAGGTGGTATGTATTCATGATGAGAAGGGACGCCCCGGACGCCGCCACTTCGTCCGGTGACGCTCCCTTGACGCTCGCCTGCGTCGCCACCGGCATGAAAGCGGGCGTCGCGACCACGCCGTGAGCCGTCGTCAGACGACCTGCACGCGCGCTGCCGCATTCGGCGTCGAGACGAAAGTCGCTCACGCATGCCTCCGCGGGATCCACATCGCGTCGCCGTAACTCAGGAAGCGGTAGCCTTCGGCGAGTGCAAGAGCGTAAGCGGCGCGCACCCTCTCGAGCCCCGCGAACGCGGCGACCAAGGCGAGCAGCGTGCTCCTCGGCTGGTGAAAATTCGTGAGCAAGGCGTCGACCACATGGAAGCGGTGCCCCGGCTGAATCAAGAGCTCCGTCGTGCCTGAGAAGGGCCGTACCTGGCCGGGGCGTTCCGGGTCGGCCGCGGATTCGAGCCCTCGTACCACGGTCGTCCCCACCGCAACGATGGGCGCGCCGCGACTTCGCGCCCGCGCTACGTCTCTGACGAGCGCGTCGCTCACGACGAGCTCTTCGGCGTGCATTGGGTGGTGCTCGACGTGCTCGGTCGTGACGGGCCTGAACGTCCCTGCCCCGACGTGGAGCGTGAGCGCGCCGAGCTCCGCGCGGCGACGCAGCTGCTCGAGCAGCGCGGCGGTCAGGTGAAGCCCCGCCGTCGGCGCGGCCACCGAACCCATATGGCGCGCGTACACGGTCTGATAGCGCTCGACGTCGTCAGCGTCGTCTTCGCGCCGCAGGTAGGGCGGGATGGGCACGTGCGCCGAGCGCTCGAGTTCGGCTTCCGCGTTGCGCTCACCGCGGACCTCGACCTCGAGCAAGCCGCCGGCACCGCGAGCGAGCACGACGGCCTCGAGCGGACCCGCGTCAACCGCTGTCCCCGGCGTCAGGGGGCGGCTGGCGCGGCCCAGTGCTTCGAAGCGCACGCTCTTCCCGCCTTCCCCCAACCGGCGGAGTAGCAATAGCTCGACCTTGCCGCCACCCGGCCTGCGCCGGCCGATCAGCCGTGCGCGTCGCACTCGCGTGTCGTTCAGGACGACCAGGGCGCCGGCCGGAACGAGCTCGGGCAGTTCCCGCACCACCCGGTGCGAGAAGCCGTGCTCGCCCACGACGAGGAGCCGCGCCTCGTCACGCCCCGGCGCCGGACGCCCAGCGATCGCGCCCTCGGGCAGCGAGTACAGTAACTCGCGGGTCTTCACGCTGCTCCTTTGCGACCGCGCCCACCTAGGGGGCAGCCCTCATTGTTCACCCCGCTTCCACTCGACCTGATACGAGAGACCCAAGCTCAAGATGCGCTGGAGCAGCGCCCCGTAGGACACGCCGGTCGCGTGGGCGCTGTTGGAAAAGTCTTCGTCCTTGCGAAGGTCGGGGTTGGGGTTCGCCTCGAGCACGTAGACCCGCCCCTGGGCGTCGAGACGCAAATCCATGCGCGCGTACCCGCTCAGGTTCAGGACGCGGTAGACGCGCTTGCACAAGCGTTGAATCTCGGCTTCGCGCTCGGGCGAGAGGCCCTCGGCGCGGCGCGTCCAGAGCTCGTACTTTTTCTGGTAGCGGACGTCCCATTTCACCTTGGCCGTGGCGATTCTGAACGCGTGGTCCGGTAGCTTGTCGAGCTCCAGCTCCCAGATCGGGTACACCTGAAGGCGCTGATTTCCGGTCACGCCGACGTAGAGCTCGCGACCGTCGATGAACTCTTCGACGATGACGTCGACGCCGAACGTCTCGTGCATGAACGCGACGCGCTCCGTGAGCTTCTCGTCGTTGCTCACGACGGACGACTGCGAGATGCCGAGCGACGCCTCCTCGTTCACGGACTTGACCAC
>DASWGX010000669.1:0-2558 GCA_036393455.1 Polyangiaceae bacterium | reverse complement strand
TTCCACCCGGCCTCGAGGCGGTCATCCTGAAGTGCCTCTCGAAGCGGCCGGAGCACCGCTATTCGTCCATGGACGAGCTCATCGCGGAGCTCGACAAGTTGCGCAACGGGCTCGTGCCCGACGCCGTGCCGGAAATGATGTCGCGGTCGGGCGGCTTCAACGTACCGGCGGACTACTTCAAGCGCGGCAAGCAGATGCCGGAGCCGGTGCCGGCCACTCCGGCCGACTTCCGGGAAGGGACGCGCTGGCCGCTTTACGCCGGCCTAGCCGGAATTCTGGCCGCGGTCGGCATCGTCGTGGCGATCTTCGCAAAGAGCAGCGAGAGCGCGGCCACGCTGCCCGTGGCGACCCCCGCGCCGAGCCCGGTCGTACAAACCCCGGCCCAGACGGAGAAAGAGCCCGAGGTGGAACCGGTCGAGAGCGACGTGATAGTAACGCAGCAGGTCATGCTCGCGGTGGATCCTCTGGACGCCCACGCGTTCATCGGCGATCAAGATCTCGGGGCGAGCCCGGTGGTGGTGGAAGTTCCCGAAGGACAAAGCGTCGAGCTGCAGATTCGGCGCGCCGGCTACGTGACGGAAGAGCTCAAGCTCGACAGCAGCCTGCCTCGACGCACCGTGACCCTCAAACGAATCAGCGCTCCGGCGCGTCCTCAGGCTCCGGCCGCACCGAAGGCCAGACCCAAGACCGAGGCGAAGGCCCCCGCGGCGCCGGCTCCCAGGCGTTCGACACTGGGCGGCGGCGAGCTGGTCGATCCCTGGCAGTAGAGCGCCGGCGGCAAGCGAAGGACGCCGCCCGAGCGTGCGCGATGCCGGACGCGCCGTCGAGTGCGCTAGGGTTCGAGCTCGATGAGCCCTATCTCGGAGCTCGAGGAGCACCTCGCCGGCGTGATCCCGCGCCCGGTGCACACGCTCTGCAACGTGCTTCACGACGCTGGCTTCCGTGCCTGGATCGTCGGGGGCTGCGTCCGCGACACCCTGCGTGAAAGGCTGATTCCCGGCGGTCTGCCGCGCGAGGCGGGGGATTGGGACCTTGCGACGGACGCGCGCCCGGAACAAGTGCAAGCGCTTTTCAAGCGGGTCGTTCCAACGGGCATCGATCACGGCACCGTGACGGTCGTGCTCGGCGGAATCGGCTTCGAAGTGACGACGCTACGCGGCGAGGCGGGCTATTCCGACGGCCGCCGTCCCGACAGCGTCTTCTACGTCGAGGAAATCGAAGAAGATCTAGCGCGTCGCGATTTCACCATCAACGCCATCGCCTTCGAACCTCGCGCCGGTAAATTGCTCGATCCGTTCGGAGGCCTCGCCGATCTCACGGCGGGGCTCTTGCGCGCTGTCGGAGATCCGGCGGAGCGCTTCGCCGAGGACGGGCTTCGCGTGCTTCGCGCGGCCCGCTTCGTTGCGACGCTGCGCGTCGAGCTCGAGCCGATGACCGAGCGCGCCATCGAGCCGTCGCTCGCGAGCTACCGCCGCGTGAGCCAGGAGCGCATCCGGGACGAGTGGTACAAGACGCTCGGCGCCGAGCAGCCGAGCCGCGGGTTTCGGGTGATGCGGTGCCACGGTCTTTTGGCGATCACGGCGCCCGAGCTGCCCGGCGCCTCGAGTCGCGAGCCGCACCCGGCTTGGGAACGAACCCTGGCGCGCGTCGACGCGTGCGCGCGGGACCCGGCCCTGCGGCTCGCCGCGCTCCTCTCCGAGGTATCCGCTCCGCAGCCCACCCAACCGGCGGCGGCCGTGGCCGATACGGTGGCGAGACGGCTGCGCGTCTCGAACGCGGACCGCGAGCGCGTCACGGCAATCGTTCGTCAGCATGGCATCGATACGTCGGCGTTGCGCGACGACCGGGTGCTGCGGCGCTGGCTCGCGGCCATCGGCAGAGACCGAGTCGAGGACGTGCTCGGTGTAGCGAGGGCCGACGCCGTCGCGAAACGAAGCAGCGCCGAGCTCGATGCCGTCGCCGAGCTCACCCTGCGCGCTCGCACGGCATTGGCGGCGGGAACGGTGCTCAGCGTTCGTGAGCTCTGCATCGGCGGCCGCGACCTGATGGACGAGCTCGGCCTCACGGCGGGGCCGGCGCTCGGGCAGCTCTTGGGACGGCTGTTCGATCTCGTGCTCGACCGTCCCGAGCTGAACACGCGCGACGCCCTGCTCGAACGAGCCAAGGAGCTCGCCGGCACCGGCTGAAGTCGGTCACGCGCTGGCGAGCGCCCGAACCGCATGATAACTTCGCGGAAGACGCGCCAGGTCGGATATCGTCCCGGGCTGATCCGGCGGCGGAGCCCCGTCGCGCTTGGCGCAAGGCAGCGGCAAGGTTTGGCCTTGCCCTCGTTTGAAACGTCTCGAACCCCCGCCCTTCGAAGGACCACCCTTTCCGAGCGGCCATCTCGAGGCGTCCGGCGTGCGCCGGAGGAGGTTGGATCGAATGGACATACGTAGTTCCCTGAGCCCGGAGGGTATCCGGAGCTAGTACCCGTTCGGTTCTGCGCCGCTTGCTTGGCGCGGGGCAGCCCCAAACGAACGGGTCCGCCGCACGTGGCCTTTGGCGCGAACGCTCTC
>DASWGX010000668.1:0-8946 GCA_036393455.1 Polyangiaceae bacterium | reverse complement strand
GGCAGGTGTACTCGGCCATTGGGGGCGGGTCTTTTATACGCTGAGGTCGAGGAACGCTTCCAGCCCCGGCAGCTTGTGCTCGGCGCGCGTGAACAGGCTCGCGCTGACTAGAGCCGCCGCGGCGTGTTGGCCGAGCAGCCTGAAAAGCTCGAAGTCGACGGCCACGAAACGAGTCTTTTGCGGCAAAGTGGAAAAGACAGCGATTACACCGACCACCCGGTCGTCGACGGCGAGAGGCACCACGGCGGCCGGCTCGTTGAGCGTCCCCTTGCTCGGATCGGTGTGCTCTTCGATGCGCGCGCGGCCGGACGTGTAGACGGAGCCGAGCAACGTGCCCTGCACGCGCACCGGCACCTGCTGGTCCCCCGCGATGCCTTCGGATGCCACCGGAACCAGCCGCGCTGCGTCCTCGGAGACGAGATACATGCAGTAGCGCTCGGCGCCGACCAGCTGCGCCAGCACCTCCTTGATCCGGCGCGTCACCCCTCGGGGTGACATGCTCGAGTAGAGTTGATTGCTGGCCACGAACAGATTGGCCAGGTTCTCGAACTCGGCTTCGACCTGGTTGAACCGCGACGTAAACTGCGAAGACGCCCGCTCCGCATCGCGGCAGCGGGAGAGCAGCTCCTGCTTTTCGGCTTCCAGCCTCTCGATTCGCTCGATCAGGAGCCGGGCAGCCTGGTCGGCTTCGACCGCCGCCCGAAGTGCGGTATTTTCCTGCTCGAGCTCGAGTAAGCGCAGCTCCAGCTGTCGAAAGTCCCGCACCGCCTGCTCCGTGAGTTTGGAGCTTTGAGTCAGATTGTTCAGGAGCTCGTCCCGCACGCGGGCCAAATCCGAGGGCGGGAGGCTCGAGGGTTGTTTGGGCATGTTGTCGGTAGCTACGGCCGAAGACCCCTGGAGCGTCAGCCAAGAAGCGTATCACGGGCTCGCGGACCGAACCAACATGGGGCCGGGTCGCCGACCGAGGCCGGACTGACCAGCCGTTCACGTCGAGCCACACTTCGTCGCGACCTCTTCAGCTGCTTCAGCTGCCGCGCTTCAGCTTTCCCGCGCTTCAGCTGCCGCTTCAGCTGCCGCGCCGGCCTTTCGAGCCGTGCACCTCGTGTCTCGACCCGATTCGGGCGAGCCCGCGAAACCCGCCCGTTTTTGATAACCTTGGGGAGCCCATGCCCGACGACCCACTCTCTCCGCAATTGGCGCACATCGACGCTCTCATAGAAGCAGGAGACTTCGAAGCCGCTCGAGCCGCGCTGGCAGGAGGTGGGACGCCTGGACCGCGTGTCGAGCTCCTGCGCATCAAGCTCGGACTGGCCGACGGTTCTCTGCCGGCGGAGCTCGGCGTTCAACGGCTCACTCAGCTGATGCGCAAGGACCCGCACCTCGAGGGCGCCAAGGAACTGTATCAGCGCGCGGCAAACGACGCTTACGCGCAGCGACGCTCCAACATGGCCCATTCCCATCCCCCGCCGGCAGACAAGCCGCGTTCCAAGTAGCCGTAGGGTTCCGACGACGCAATCGTTCGTTTGCAGAGGCGCCGCACTGCGTGCTGACGGAGGTCGAACCCTCTTCCTTCGCCTTTGGGCGAGTGCTAATGAGGCCACGCGACGCTTCGTCGCTGCTTCCCTTTCACGAGCCGAACTTCACATGAAAAGAACCAATCGCGTCGTCAGAGTCGGAAAGTCCAGAATCGGACGTGGCGTATTCGCCAGGAAGATGTTCCGCAAGACCTCGATCATTGGAGAAATGACCGGCCGCGTCGTCGTACAGGAGGAGATGGATCCCGACTATTCGGTGGACTTGGGCAAGTGGGGCGGGCTCGACCCCGCGCGCCCGTTCCGTTTCTTGAACCACTGCTGCGAGCCCAATTGCCGTCTGATCGAGTTCTCCGACTGCAACCATCCCGACGGAACTCCGCGGCTCTGGGTGCAGGCGCTCTCGACCATCCGTCTCGGCGAGGAGCTCACGATCGACTACGCGTGGCCGGCGGAATCGACCATCGAGTGCCAGTGCGGCAGCGAATCGTGCCGCGGCTTCGTCGTCGACCGCCGCGAGCTCAAGCTCGTCGCGCGGCGCCGCCGGCGCGCCGCGTAGAAACGCGACGGAAAAGGGAACGCGGCGCTCAGGCCGTGGAAGCCTGCTCGATCCAGTCCTTGAGCTCTCCTACGACCACGCGCGGCACCGTCCCGAGGTCGCGCGGGCGCGGCACGCCGCACAGGGCGCACGCCACGGCGAGCTCCGCCTCGATCTGTTCCAAGAGCTCGCGCGCCTGAGCGTCGCCGAGCTCTAGGGCCTTGAGCACGGGGCGTGCGAAGCCGCCGGCCGTGGCGCCGAGCGCGAGCGCCTTGGCAAGGTCGAGCCCGGTCGCGAGCCCTCCGGTAGCGAACACGGTTTCGAAGCCGATCGACGTCACCGCCGCGATGCTGGCCGCCGTGGGAATGCCCCACTCGCGAAACGCGGTTCCGATTTTCCGGCCGCGTCCTTCGGCGCGCTCGGTTTCGATGGCGACCCAGGACGTGCCGCCGGCGCCCGAGACGTCGACGTGACGCACCCCCGCGGACGCAAGCTTCCTCCCTGCGCGCGCCGAGAGCCCGCATCCGGTTTCCTTCGCCACCACGGGAACGGAGAGCTCCGCAGAGAGCCGTTCGAACGTCTCGAGCCCGCGCCGAAAGTCACGATCGCCTTCGGGCTGCACCAGCTCCTGGGCCGGATTCAGGTGGAGGCAAAGGGCGTCGGCGCCCACGGCGCCGACGAGGTCGAAGACCGCCTGGGTAGGCAGCTCTGCTGCCTGTACCACGCCGAGGTTCGCGAGGATCAGAGCCGAGGGAGCGACGTCGCGAACCGAGTAGGTCGAGCCGAGCGCGGGGTCGCGCAACATCGCGCGCTGACTGCCGAGGCCGATCGCATAGCCGCGTTCCTCCACGATCGCAGCCAGCCGGCGGTTGATTTCCCCGGCACGCGCGGTGCCGCCGGTCATCGACGCGATCAGGATTGGGGCCGCGAGGCGCTTGCCGAACACCACCGTACCGAGATCGATCGCGGCCGTATCGAGCTCCGGCAAGGCGTCGTGCACGAGCTTGACGCACTCGAACAGCGTAGTCGTCTGCCGAAACCCGATATCCGCGCGGGCCGCGAGATCGAGATGGTCCGACTTGCGCTTCGCGATGTCGCTCATCGCGATCAAACAGGCCCGGGATTTCGACCCGGCGCAAGCGCGGAAAACGTCCTCGATTGACAGAGTACGCCGCTCCTTCTAGCCTTCCGCGGGAAAAATGCGAGACAAGTCGCGCACTTCCAAAAGGTCGGGGCGCGCCGGAACACGTCGAGCCGAGCACGCCAAGGTCTTCGCTCCGAATCCGTTTGCCGCGCTGCTTCCGACGGTGCGCCGCGACGTCGACGCGCGGCTCTTGTCCTTCCTCGACACCAAGGTGGCGGAGATCGAGCCGCTCGGCGAAGACGTGACGGCGCTCGCTCGCGCGATCCGCGATCTCGCGGCGCGCGGCGGCAAGCGCCTCCGGCCAGCGCTCCTCGCGACCGGCTTTCGTGCGGCGACGCGGCGGCTTCCGTTCGATCTGGCGCTCGAAGCAGGCGTGGCGGTAGAGCTCTTGCACTGCTACCTGCTGATCCACGACGACTGGATGGATCGCGACGTCGTGCGCCGTGGCGCTCCGAGCGTGCATGCTCGCTTCGAGCGGCGCTACCGCTCGGCGCACCGAGGGCATGCGGCCGCCGTGCTCGCTGGGGACTACGCGATCGCCCTGGCGACCGAAGCCCTTGCCCGCCTCGACGTTCCCGCGCGGCGCTGGAACGCGGTCCTCACCTGCTTCGCACGCATGCAGCTCGACGCCATCGCGGGACAGCAGCTGGATCTGATCGGGCGCGCCTCGAACGTGGAGCGGGTCTACGAGCTCAAGACCGCGAGCTACACCGTGAGCGGGCCGCTCGAGCTCGGAGCCGTGCTCGGCGGCGCCTCGAGCGAGCTACGCGAAGCGTTGCGCCGGTACGCCAAACCGGCAGGCGTGGCGTTCCAGCTCCGTGACGACCTGCTGAGCGTATTCGGCGACCCGGCGCGCACCGGCAAGCCGTTCGCTGCGGACCTCAAGGCCGGTAAGAAAACACTGCTAGTCGTGGCCGGGATGAAGAAGGCTCGCGGCAAGGAGCTCAAGGCGCTGCGCGCCGTGTTCGGCGATTCGAACGCCGAACGCGCGGCGCTCGAACGCGCCGCGAAGGTGCTCGAGACGTGCGGTGCCGCGGCAGCCGTCGAGACGCGCATCCAAACGTTGATCGCGGAGGCGACGAGCACGCTCGAGTCGGCGCCCCTGACCGCCGAAGGCCGCGGACTGCTCGCCGGCGCGCTCCAGTCGTTGACGTCGCGCGCGCGTTGAGGAAACCTCGAGGATGGCGCGGGCGTTCGCGAAGGTCATTCTGCTCGGCGAGCACGCCGTGGTGTACGGAGTACCGGCCCTGGTCGCCGGTCTTTCGCGCGGCGCGACGGTGCACGCGGAACCGAGCTCCGGTCACTCGGTGCGTATCGAGGGCGCGCCCGAGATCGAAACCGATCGCGAGCTCGAGGCCGCCCTCGCCGCCCTGTGCCGCTCGCTCGGCGCGCCCGCGATGCGGCTGGACGTCGTGCTCGACGTGCCCGCCGGCTCGGGGCTCGGCGCATCCGCGGCCATCGGCGTCGCGGCGGCTCGCGCCGTGATGGAACGCCTCTCGCCGGAGCTGCCAGCGTCTCTCGACCGCGTCCTCGAAGCCGCGGCCGCGTGGGAAGGCGTGTTTCACGGCAACCCTTCCGGCATCGACGCCGCGGCCGCAGCGCTGGGCGGCTGCCTGTACTTCCAGCGTGGCGAGCCCCCGGAGCGCGTCGCGGTCGGTTCACCGGTCTCGCTCGCGGTCGTCAAGGCCGGTCCGCCGGCTTCGACCCGCGCCATGGTGGAACACGTCGCCATGATGAAGAAGCGGCGGCCGGAGGTGTTCGAAAAGACGCTCCGCGGTATCGAAGCCGTCGTGAAGAACGGCCGGACCTGCATCGAACAGGGCGATCTCGCGGGGCTCGGAAAACTCTTCGATCTGAACCAGATGCTGCTCTCGGGACTCATGCTTTCGACGCCCGAGATCGAACAAGCGTGCGCCATCGCGCGCGGCGCCGGCGCGCTCGGAGCCAAGCTCACGGGCGCCGGAGGCGGCGGCGCCGTGGTGGCCCTCGTCGAAGACGTCGCTCCGGTGCTGCACGCCTGGCAAGTCGCGGGCTTCAACGGCTTCGCCGCCAGCATCACGGCTCGTGCGAGTTCGCCTTGACCACACCCGAGCTTCGCACCGCCACCGCCGTCGCGTGCGCCAACATCGCGCTCATCAAGTACTGGGGGAAGGCCCCGCACGGCGAGAATCTGCCGGCCGTGCCGAGCCTTTCGCTGACGCTCGACGGCCTCGAAACGACGACTCACGTCAGCTTCGACGCCTCCCTCGAGACCGATGAGTTCGTGCTCGACGGCAGAGCGGCGGCGGGCCGCCCGCTCGAGCGCGTAGTCGCCCTGCTCGACCGCGTGCGCGCGCTATCGGGTGTCGCCCAACGCGCGCGCGTCGAATCCGTGAATGCCTTCGTCACGGCTTCGGGACTGGCGTCGAGTGCCTCGGGGTTTGCCGCGCTTTCGCTCGCCGCCACGCGCGCCGCCGGACTCTCGCTTTCCGCCGCCGAGTTGAGCGCCCTGGCGCGCCGGTCTTCGGCCTCCGCGGCGCGCTCGGTGTTCGGCGGATACGTCGCGCTCGGCGCGGAGCGTGAAGCAGCCGAGCCCGTGCTGAAAGGCGCGGAGTTTCCGCTTCGTATGCTGGTCGTCGTCACGACGCGCGCCCCCAAGCCGGTATCGTCGACCGACGCCATGCGGCTCACCGCGGAAACGAGCCCGTTCTATCCGCCCTGGGTGGCCCACGCCCCGGACTTATTCGAGCGCGCGCGGCGCGCGCTCGAAACGCGCGACTTCGACGCCCTGGGCGTCGCCATGGAGCAGAGCACGTGGATGATGCACGCGAGCATGCTCGCGGCGCGTCCGTCCTTGCGCTACTTCACCGATACCACGCTCCGCGTGCTCGACCGGTTGCACGAGCTGCGCGCCCGCGCCCCGGCATACTTCACGATGGATGCCGGCCCGCACGTGAAGGTGCTCACGCTTCCCGAGCATGCGGAAGCTCTGGCCGAAGAGCTCGGGGCTGTGCCCGGCGTGGCGAACGTCAGCGTCTGCGCTCCTGGCCCGGGAGTCGCCTTGGCGGAACCTGCCCGGCGGACGGCCGGCGCGGCGGCAAAGGACGGCTGACGGTGCGCGCCGCCGCTCCGGGAAAGCTGGTGCTGAGCGGGGCGTACGCCGTGCTCTTCGGCGCGCCGGCCATCGTGGCGGCCGTCGACCGCTATGCGATCGCCGACACGCGCCGCGCGGCGAGCTTCGTTCCCGAGGAAGTGCGCGCGGCGCTCGGCGATCGACCGGCACCGTATCTCGACGCGAGCGCACTGCGTTCCGGCGGCCACAAGCTCGGCCTCGGCTCGAGCGCCGCCGTGTTGGTCGCGGCGCTCGCCGCGCTGACGCTCGACGAGCGCGGCAACCTCGAGGACGACGCGCTGTGCCAGGCAGTTCAGCCGCGCGCCCTCGAAGCCCACGCCCGCGCGCAGGGAGGCGGCAGCGGTGCGGACGTCGCCGCCAGCGCTCACGGCGGCATCATCGTCGCAACCCGCGTCGGCGCCGACCTCCGCGTGGAACGCCTCGGCGCCTCGTCGCTCTGCTTTGCGGCCTTTGCGAGCGGCCGTCCCGCGTCGACGCGCGACCTGGTTCGGCGTGTGCTCGACTTTTCGGCGCGCGATCCGAGCGATTTCGCCGGGCTGATGGAGCCGCTGAAGTCCGCGGCGAAAAGCGCGAGCGAAGCGTATCGCGCCGATGCTCCCGAGGCGTTCGTCTCGGCGCTCGCCGAGCAGCGTCAGCTGCTCGGCGAGCTCGGAAATGCGGCCAGCGCCGCGATCGTGACGGACCAGGTCGTCTCGCTCGCCGCCATCGCCGAGCGGGACGGCGGCGCCGTGTTGCCGTCGGGAGCCGGCGGCGGCGACGTGATACTGTTCGCGGGTCCCCGGCAGCCGAGCGCGGCGCTCGAGGAAATGGCGCGACGAGCCGGCCTTGCTCGACTTTCGCTCGTGCTCGGCGCCCGCGGCGTTCACGCGCTCGGCGCGGCGACGTGAAAACGTAAGGTCGATGTCGAAGGGTTCGCGCATTCCAGGCTTCTACAGGCTGTCCTTGAACGACCGCCGGCGGGAGATTTGCGAGCGCGCGCAAATCCGGCTCGAAGACATGCTCACGGCCGTCAACGACGGCGGCCTGGATACCGACACCGCGGACAAGGTCGTCGAAAACGTGCTCGGCACCTACGGGCTACCGTTCGGCGTCGCGCTGAATGTCCGCGTGAACGACCGCGACCGCTTGGTGCCGATGGTCGTGGAAGAGCCGAGCGTCATCGCCGCGGCTTCCAACGCGGCGCGCATGGTGCGGGCGGGTGGAGGCTTCAGCGCGGAAATGGTCGAGTCCCTGATGACGGCCCAGGTGCAGCTTTCCGAAGTCCCGAAACCCGCCGCGGCCGTCGAAACGCTGGAGCGAGAACGCGATCACATCCTTTCGCTGGCCGCCAGCGCGGTACCGGGGCTGGTGCGTCGCGGCGGCGGCCCTCGCAGCCTCGAGGTGCGCGATCTCGGGCAAGGCAACATCGTGTTGCACCTGTTCGTGGATTGTTGCGACGCCATGGGCGCGAACCTGGTCAACAGCGTCGCCGAAGCGGTCGGCGAGCACGCCGCCGGCCTGAGCGGCGGCGTGCTCGGCTTGCGCATCCTCTCGAACCTGTGCGATCGGCGCCGCGTACGCGCCACGTGCCGAGTGCACGCGCGCGAGCTCGTGCTCTCGCCGCGTAGCGGCGACTCGAGGAGCTCGCGCCCGCCTCCGGCGGACGTCGACGGCGGCGACGTCGTCGACCGAATCGTGGCCGCGTCGCGTTTCGCTGAGCTCGATCCGTATCGAGCGGCGACGCACAACAAGGGCATCATGAACGGCATCGACGCCGTCGTGCTCGCCACGGGCAACGACTTTCGCGCCGTCGAAGCGGGCGCCCACGCCTTCGCGGCGCTCTCCGGCCGCTACGCTCCGCTATCCGTTTGGCGCCGCGACGGCGACGATCTGGTCGGTGAGCTCGAGCTGCCGCTGGCGCTCGGCATCGTGGGCGGCACCCTGCGCGTCCATCCCGCCGCGCGCCTTGCGCTCAAGATTCTCGGAGTCGAAAGCGCCGACGAGCTCAGCATGATCGCCGCCAGCGTCGGGCTCGCCTCGAACCTCGCCGCGCTCCGGGCGCTGGCTACCGAAGGCATCCAGCGCGGCCACATGTCGCTGCACGCGCGCTCGGTCGCCGCAGCAGCGGGAGCACGCGGCCAGGAGGTAGAACGCGTGGCGGAGACCATCGCGCTCGACGGTAACGTCACGCTCGACGCCGCTCGCAGGGCCCTCGAGGAGCTGCGCGGGGCAGCGCATTGAACGAGGGCGTCGTGAGGCTCGCACCGTCCCTACTCTGCCTGCTTGCTCTCGGCTGCGGCGGCGCCCATCGAGTCGATCGCATCGTCGACGGCGAGATGCGCGCCGGCCGTTTCGTCAGCCACGTCGCCTACGCGGCCTACGCAGAGGGCACTCTGCTGGAGGCCGATGGCGATCTGCGCGCCGCGCGCGAGGCCTATCGCCGGGCGCTCGAGGCCGACCCAAAGAGCGTGGAGCTCTTGACCGTGCTCGGTGCCATCGATTGTCGCTTGTTTCCGCAAGCGCCGTGGTCGTTCCTCGACGCCGCGAGACAGCGGGACGCGAGCTACGAACCGCAGTGGCGGCATCGCGCCGAATGCCACCGGCTGCGCGGAGAGCTCGACGCGGCGCGCGCCGCGCTGAT
>DASWGX010000667.1:0-2643 GCA_036393455.1 Polyangiaceae bacterium | reverse complement strand
CCAGTGACGGCGACGGCGGTCGCTCCAGAAAACGTCATGGCGTGCGGCGTAGCACGCCGCCTACGCACCGTGAACGGCCGACCGCGAGCCGCCGTTTACGAGCCCACCGGCAAGCTTCCGACGACGGCCGCTCGAAGCTCGGGCGCCGCGAGCAGCGACTCGGCAATCGTGAGCGGAGGCGTCAGCACCAGAACTTCCCGCGCGCCGCCGCCCGTGGTCGCGATGTAGCCGTGTTCGAGCAGCCGCTCCTGCATCGCGAACGCGGCACCCGGACGAGGCCCGAGATCGATGCCGATCATGAGCCCGGCCCCGCGCACCACGGCGCCCGAACCGCCGAGCGCCTCGGCGAGCTCCGACCGGAATCGCTCCCCGAGCTTCTCGGACCGCTCCACGAGTCGCTCGCGCTCCAGGGTGTCCAGCGTCGCGAGCGCGGTGGCGGCGGCGAGCGGGGCCCCGGCGAACGTGGAGGTGTGCACGACTTCGGGCGCTCGCCGCCAAGCCGCCATGACCGAGCGCTTGCCGATGCAGGCGCTGAGCGGCAAGCCTCCGCCGAGACCTTTGCCGAGGCAGATCAGATCGAAGACAGCTCCCTGGCTCGCCGAGTAGAGCAACGCGCCGCTGCGCCCGAGCCCGGTCCACACTTCGTCGGCAATCGAGACAGCGCCATACTCGCTGCAAAGGTCGCACAGCCCATGCATGAAACCGGGCGGCGGCACGACGCATCCACCTCGGCCGAGGATCGGCTCGAACAGCACGGCGCCGACATCGCCCCCGCCGAGCGCCCCTCGCAGCTGGTCGAGCTCGCTGTCACCGTCCCCCGCCGGATAGTCGACCAAGCGTACGTGCGGGTTCAGCTGCGCGGCAAAGGGGTCTCGGTAGCCGGCGCGCAGCGACGTGGCGGCGAGCGGCGCATAGCCCAGACCGTGATACCCGCCCCGAAACGCGATCACGCCGGGCTTGCCCGTGGCCAGACACGCCGTCTTGAGAGCCGCGGTGACTGCATCCGACCCGCTCTGACCGACGATGACCTGGGCGCCCGGTTCCGGATGGAGCCGCGCGACGCGTTCGAGCAATCCGACCTTGGCGTCCGAAGGATAGACGTCGCCGAGCGCATGAAACAGCCGTTTGCTCTGCAGCTCGAGCACGCGCGCGACGCTGGGGTGCCCGTGCCCGAGCAACAAAGCTCCAAACCCCGCGGCGAGGTCGACGTAACGATTGCCGTCCACGTCGACCACGTTCGAGCCGCGCGCCGTGGCATAGACGATACGCTTGCCGCGCGCCCCGCGCAGTGTGTCGCCGGTCTCGGGCAGGCACCCCATCGGCGCGCTCGAGTGCTCGAAACGCGTGAACCACGAGCGCGACTCCGGCCCTGGCGGCCGCACCAAGACGTGGGGTGGCTCTTGCCCCAGCACGAGCGGTTCTCTAGCTGCACACACGGTTGCGGCCGGCTCGCTTCGCTTCGTAGAGCTTCTCGTCCGCTTGCTGCAAGAGATCCGAGGCGGAAGCGTGCTCCGTGAGCGCCGCACAGCCGATGCTCACCGTCACCGGCATGCGCTCACCCTGAAAGACGAAGCGGTGCTCTTCGACGCGCGTCCGCAGATCTTCCGCCAGCGCGACCGCCCCTTCGAGCGGCGTTTCGGGCAGTACGATGGCGAATTCTTCCCCGCCGTAACGCGCAAACACCTCGTCCCGCCGGATGCGTTCCTGAACCAGGCGCGCCAGCTCTCTCAGCACGTAGTCCCCGGCCAGGTGCCCGTAGCGATCATTGACGCGTTTGAAGAAGTCTATGTCGAACATGATCGCGCAAAGGTCCCGCTGATGCCTGCGGGCGCGAATGACTTCACGTTCCAGCGATTCGAAGAGATAGCGCTTGTTGTGGACTTGCGTCAAACCGTCCACGATGGTCATGCGGTAGATCTCTTCGTGGTACTTGGCCTCCGCGTCCGCCCCTGACAAGAACTTCAAGATGGTGGGCCCGATCTTGATACGATCGCCGTTGCTCAGCAGCGCTTCGCGGACGATCTGCTCTTCGTTGACGTATGTGCCGTTGGTCGAGTTCTCGTCGACGGCGTACCAACCGCTGCGCCGTTCGAAGTGTGCGTGGCGGCGCGACACCGAATCACCTTCGAGCACAATGTGGTTGTCGGGCCCCCTGCCGACGCGGACGGGACTCTTATCGAGCACGAAGCGCTTGCCCAAAAGACCCGCCTCGCCGGAATAGATCACGACGAGGCAATCATTTCCGCCGTCTTCAGGGTCGGGAGGGGGCTGAACGACCTGAGTGACGCGCGTCTTTTCGTCGAATTCACTCACCGATGTCGTCTCGACCGTCCCCTGGCCTGGCTCTGAAGCCAGCCGAAACTTCAAATCGAAGTTTCGACGAGCAAGGAGTACGCCACGCCTCAGGCATGCACCACTAGACTCGAACAAGATAGCAAGCGCTCGAGTACCGATCAAGCCACATTGGAATCCGAACCTCTCGACCGCGCGGCGCCCCTTCGGTGACGAGCCATGAAACGACTGTCCAGCGGAACCATGGCGCTCTACACCTTCAAGCAAGGGCCGCTTTCGTCCTTGGCACACGACCTCAAGCTCTCGCTCGAGGAGTTTTCGGTGGACCAAGAAGGCGAAGACGTGGTCGTG
>DASWGX010000666.1:0-5276 GCA_036393455.1 Polyangiaceae bacterium | reverse complement strand
AGGGCGCCGCCGCCGGCTTCGTCGTCGTTTACAGCGATCGCCAGGCGGACGCCGATGAGGTCGGCGCGCTCGAGCTCGGCAAGACCGGCGAGCTCGGGCGCGTCCACGCTTCGATTTCACGCGAGCGCGACCCGGTGCTTTGGGTGGACGCCGTGCCGACACCGCGGGGAGCGCTCGTGCTCTGGGCGCGCCGTGCGCAAGCCGCGGCCCATCTGTTCGCCGCTCCCCTTTCAGCAGCGCCGCCGCCAGCAGGGGGGGAGGCGGGCGCACGACTCATCGCGGAGAACGTGCGCGCGTGGCAGGCCGTCCGCGTCCCGAACGGAGCGGCCGTCGCGTCGGTGAGCGCGCCGCGAGACGCTTCGGTTCGCGGCAGCGTCGAACTGCGTTTCTTGGACGAGCAGGGCCAGATCGACGTGGCGGTCGGCCGCCACGGAGTAGTGACGGTCAGCGCCGAGCCTAGCGCGGAGGCCGAGCTCGATCTGGCCCGTTACAAGGATCGTCTGGTCGTCTCGTGGACGGACGTTCGCGACGCCGACGCGCGCGTGTACCTGGCTGCGGTGACGCTGGACGGCAAGCTCAGCACGCCGCCGCGTCCGGCAACCACTCCGCGCGGGAGCCAATCGCTGCTCCAGCTGGTCGCACCGGCGACGCCGGAAACGCCTCCGTACCTCGCGTGGGAAAACCTGCTCGACCGAAGCCCGAGCCATCGACGTTTCCAGCTCGGCGCGCTCGGCGGTGAGCTCGGCCTGATGACGCACGAAGCCGCCTTCACGGTTTCGGCGAACGATCGGGTGCCGGAGGTTCGCGCGACGGGGCGCGGCCCGGTGGTCCTGGCCTCGTCCTCTAAGTGCGCGGGTAAGAGCGGCTCGGAGGATTGTCGTTCCGTTCCCGTCATCGCCGAGCTCGACGCCAGGCTCGAGCCCCGGGCGTGGGGCCCGGTCATGGCAACCCCAACCGAGCCGGCGCTCATCGCCTGGGGCCTGAGCTGCGGCAAGGGCCCCTGCTTCGCGCTCGGAGCGGGCGCCGGCTCGCCCGCCGAAATCATCGCGCAACCACTGCCGAACGGTACCCCGGCGCGCTACGCGATCGTCGATCGCGCTGCGCCGGCTCGATTGCCGGCGCTCACGGCGCTCGAGTCACTCGAAACCACCGATCCGCTTGCGGACATGGCCGCCGTGGCCACGGACGGCGGTCAGCTGATCGCGACAGTCACGTACTTCGACCCCACCACCCCGTACGAGCGACCGAGCAAGCCCGCGCCGGACGGCCGCTACGCGCCGGTTCGTGCCCTGCTCTCCACCAGGCTCTTGACGTCCAAGGGGCGCGAGGCGCCGCGCGTGATTTCGTACCGCGCACGGTCGCTAGGCGGCGTGTCGCTGGCCCCGAAGGGCGGCACCGGAGCGCTCCTCGTCTGGTCGGCGATCGACGGCGGCAAACCGCAGGTGTTCGCGACGTTGCTCGACGCGCGCGGCAACAAGATTCAACAACGTATGATCACGCGCGGCGCCGGAGACGTGAGCGACGTCGTCGCGGCGCGGGTCGAGGACGGGTGGGTACTGGCATGGGTCGACGAACGGGACTCGGATCCCGAAATCTACGCCGTCAAGCTCGACGATCACCTCGGTACGCGGGTCGCGGAACAGCGCATCACGAACTCGCCCGGCGCCGCCACGGGTATCCGCGCGCTGGTCCGCGGCGAGAGGGTTTGGCTCGTGTGGGCCGATGCGCGTTCGCACGCGGAAGCGGGGCTGGCAGACGTTTACATGGCCGAGCTTTCCACGGCTGATCTCGGAATCGTGGCGCCGCCGAAGCCGCTTGCCACCACCGAGGCTCATTCTCACTCCCCCGAGCTCGCAGCGCGCCGCGACGGCGCCGTAATAGGGTGGATCGAGGAAGGCATCGACGCCGCGGCGCGCAGCCAAGCCGCAAGCGTCATGCTCGCGGAGCTCGACGCTTCCGGACGTTTCGTGGCGCCCCCACAGGCCCTGAACGTCGACGGAGAGCCTATGGGCATTTCCATGGACTGCAGTGTTCGCCAGTGCCGCGGCCTCGTACCCGTGCAGACCGGGCAGGCGGCAGGCCTCTGGGGCTTCGTGTGGTCGAACGGCGTCACCGCTACCAGCAAGCTCAGCGGAATTGCGCCGCCGGCTCGAGCCGTCATCGGGCCCGCATGGGCCGGCGGGGACGCCTTTTTCAGCGACGGTTCGGAGGCTCCCGCGCGACTGCGCCGCCTCGAAGCACGCTGGGAAAAATAGGCGGTGGGAAAAATAATCGGCGCCCCCGGTCCCTCATCGGGACCGGGGGGCAGCCGTGGGATTCAACGACACAACCGAGCCGGGAAGGTGGCTCCATGCGGATTTGGAGCCGGTGGCTTGAGTGGGAGGATAACTCGGTCGGAGCGCTGAAACCGCCTTTCGATGGGGGAGGGGGCTTGATGAGGGCCGGGGGCTGCCGGCCTTGTTCGAACAACAGCCCCGCCACCTCGACTATTCCCCGGCTGCTCGGAGGGCTAGGTTTCGGGGCCGATGGATCGAACCGACGCGACCGGTTTCACGCGCGGTTCCGCAGCGGCCGCCGACCGGCAGAGAGCCTTGCGGCTCCGTGCGCTCGCTCGCTGGCGCCGCCGAATGGGCTTTCCGGTCCTGTTGATTCCGACGGCCGCCGTCGTGCTCGCCGACGTCACGCGCCGGGGCGAAAGGCTCGCCGGTCTCGAGCGAGACCACCAACTCACCTACGCCGTGTCGCTTGCGGAAAGCTCGCTGGTCTGGGGAGCGCTGCTCTACGCGGCGAGCCGCCGCACCGGCGCCGCGCGCTGGCTTTGCGCGGCGCTCTTCGTCGTCGGCTTTACCTTTACGTTCGGCGGTCAGAGTTACTTCTTCGAGCAGTACAACGCCTACCTCAATGTCGACGTATCCCTGTTCGCGTCGAACTTCATGGACAGTGTCGTAAACCAGCTCGTCGCGGATCTGTCCAACTACCTGGTTGCAAAAACACCGCCCGCGCTGTTCGCGCTGGCTCTGGTGTGGCTCGGCCGTCGCGCGCTCAGGCCCCGGCGCCGCGCGGTCAGTCTCGTCACCTGGGCCGCGCCCGCATTGTTCGTCGCGGGTCTCTTCATTCCCGCCCAGCACCGCCACCTCCAGGCGAGCACGCCGGACGTATTGTACCTGCACGCCGTCGGCGGGCTCATCCGCACTCAGCTCGGCTGGACCGAGCAGAGCCATCAGCTGAGGCCGCGAGCTCGACAGTCCCTTCCCGTGCCGACGCTCACGCCGGCGCGGCGGCCGCTGCGAAACGTCCTGTTCGTCATCCTGGAGAGCGTCCGCGCCGACAGTGTATGCGTCGAGTTCGACCCCGAGTGCCGTCGCACCGCGCACACGAACAGCGCCCTTCCGGAGCGCTTTCCGCTGACGCAGATGCGTTCGGTCACCTCGTCCACGGCCATCTCCCTCGCGGTACTGTGGTCCGGAGTCGGTCCGCACGAATCGCGCGAGGTGCTGCACAGCTGGCCGCTCATTTTCGACTACGCACGAGCCTCCGGGTACGAGACCGTCTTTTGGACCAGCCAGAACATGATGTTCGGCAACGCGCGGCTCTGGGTGGAGAACCTCGGCGTCTCGGACTTCGTGAGCGCCACCGATCTCGACCCCACGGCGGACCTCGACATGGGCGCCCCGGAAGTGCTGCTGGCGGACTACGCGAGCGCGCAGCTTCCACGGCTGAAAGAGCCGTTCCTCGCGGTGATCCAGCTTTCGAACGGACACTACCCGTATTGGGTCGACCCGGCGCTGCCTCAGCCGTTCCAGCCCGCCGACACGAGCAAGGCCCCGGAAGACACCAGGGTCTTCAAGAACTACTACCAGAACGCCGTCTACCAGCAGGATCTGCACGTCGCGCGCATCCTCGACACCCTGCGCCGGACGCCCGCGGGCGCGCGCACCGTCGTGGTCTACACCAGCGATCACGCGGAGGCTTTCCGCGAGCACAACCAGATGGGGCACACCTTCAGCGTCTTCGATGAGGAGATCAAAGTGCCGGCGTGGATCGCGGCTCCCCCTGGCACGCTGGCGCAAGACGAAGTCGAAAACCTCGCCGCCAAACGCCACGAGTTCGTGTTTCACGTCGACGTGGCGCCGACCATCCTCGATCTCATCGGCATCTGGGACGACCCGGCGCTCGCGCGTTACAAGGGCAAGATGCTCGGCCACAGCTTGCTCGGGAGAGCGCTCACGACGGCGCCCGTGCCGTTGACCAACTGCGCCGGGGTCTGGAGCTGTGCCTTCGAAAACTGGGGTTACATGCAGAGAAACCTCAAGCTCGAAGCGCGTGCGTGGGACCCGGGATGGCACTGCTTCGATCTTTCGACGGACCCGCACGAACGACGAAACTTGGGCGAAGCTGCGTGCAGCACCTTGAAGGAGCGCGCCCTTCTGACCTTTGGCCGTTTGCCGGGACAGGACGTTCCCAAGCCGCGCTGAGGCTTCGCTCGCACGCCGCAGGGGCGCGCCGCAACGAATCCTCGGCGCCCCGCGAAAGTGTCAGACTCCGCGAGCCCGCTCAGCCGAGCGCGAGCATGCGATCGATCGGCAGCTTGGCCCGCGTCCGGAGCTCCTCGTCGAGCTCGACGCGCGGCTCCAGATCGCGCAGGGCGAGGTACACCTTTTCCGGCGTGTTCAGGCGCATGAACGGGCACTCGTTGCAGGCGCAGTTGCCTTCGGGCGGCGCCGCGATGAGCTCCTTGTGCGGCGCGCGCCTTTTCATCTGATGCAAAATGCCGGATTCCGTGGCCACGATGAATTGCCGGGCGTTGTCGTTCTCGACGAAGTCGAGCAACGCGGCGGTGGAACCGATGAAATCCGCCATGTCGAGCAGGGGCTCCTCGCACTCGGGGTGCGCGATGAGCCGTGCTTCCGGATGCTTCTGCCTGAGCGCCGCGAGCTTTCGTTGGCTGAAGGTTTCATGAACGATGCAGCTGCCCGGCCAGAGCACGAGCTCGCGCCCCGTCCGCTTGGCGACGTAGCGCCCGAGGTTCTTGTCCGGCGCGAACAGGATCTCTCTATCCGTGGCGATCGACTGCACCACCTTCACCGCATTGCTCGACGTGCAGATGTAATCGCTCTCCGCCTTGACGGCCGCCGAGCAATTGATGTAGCTCACCACCACCGAGCCAGGGTGACGCGCCTTCCACGCCATGAAGCGATCGACGGGGCAGTGGTCGGCGAGCGAACAACCTGCATCGAGGTCCGGCACCACGACGACGCGCGCCGGGTTCAGAATCT
>DASWGX010000665.1:0-4804 GCA_036393455.1 Polyangiaceae bacterium | reverse complement strand
GCGATGCTGTTCGGCGCTCCAAGCCGCGAGCGCCTCGCGCTGATACGGGCGCGCCGTGCGGTGGAGCACGAGATCGCATTCGAGCCCCGAGTAGGCGCGTGCCCGGTCGTCGAACGGTTCGCCGGCCTTCGCGAGCGCGCGAACGATGGGTGCATAGGCTCGCGCGGGCGCGCGATACGCTGCGCTGCGCTTGTCCCAGCGGACCTCCGGGAGCTCCGCCGCGACGGTGTCCCCGAAGCCGAGGAGCGTCAGCGTCCCGGAGGAGAATTCGAGCGACGGCACGGCCCGAGCTTGCCACAAGCACAGAGCTCGCGGTGCGGGCGATCTGGCGAATCGCGCTTCACTCGCAGCGCCGTAGGGCGAGCCAGGTCAGGTAGCGCGCGCCTGCCGCTTCGATCCGCTCGCCGTCCTCCGACTACGCCACGATCGCCGCGGCATCGTGAGAGCCCGGCGGCGCGCCGAGCAGCCCGACGGGAACGTGCCACACGAGCTCCCCCAGGTAGACCTCGCGCCTGCGGCGCAGTCGCACCATGGTCGCGGCGCAGTTGCTCATCGTCACGATGCAGACGCGCGGGACCGGAGTGCAGATCAGCTGCTTGAGCAGTTGATAGTTGAAACCTCCGTGGCCGACCAAGACGACACACGTCTCGCTCGCGCTGAAGCGCGCTTGCATGATTTCGCGGAACGACGCAGCCCTCGCCTGAACCTCGTCGTAGCTCTCTCCGCCGTACCGGGCGAAGTTCCCGACGTCGAATAGGCTGCGCTGCAAGTACTCCGGGTGTCGTTGCGCGATCGTCTCGCGCGCCATTCCTTCGAGCTCGCCCATCGCGATCTCGCAGAGCTCGGGCACCGGCTCCGGCTCGACCGACCCGAGAGCGCTCGCGACGATGCGCGCCGTCTCCCAGGCGCGCGTCAGGGGCGAGCTCAGAATCGCTGCGACGGGAAGCGCCAACGCGGCCATCCACGCCCCGAGAGCGTTCGACTGCTCGATGCCGAGTGCGCTGAGCGGATAGTCGCGTCGTCCTTGCAGCCGTCCCTCCGCGTTCGCGGTGCTCTCACCGTGGCGGACCAAAACGACGTCCATCCGTCACAGACGCTCGCTCGCGCTCGGCTCGGCTTCGTAATCGGCGATCGTTCCCGAGCATTCCCAGCCCTGTCCGGACTCGATGCAGGCGACGCCGGCCACGTCCGATGCACCGAGACGACCGGCAACGACACGAACGGATGCGCGCGTCGCGTCGCGACTGCACGAGTGCTCACAGGTGACGCGCACGGCGGCGAGCTCACGGCGAGCGAGCGGCAGCGTCGCGTTCTCGGACACCAGATCCGCCCGCCGCGGGGAGCGTGCGCCCAGGGGACCCAGGATCGTCAACGAGACGCGCATCCGCCAAGCCGCGGTCCCGGTGGGATCGTCGAGCGCCCACACGCGGCGCAGCTCGGCGGCCATTTCGTCGTCGCTGAAACTGGTGCCCGGGGAGCCGCCCCGATTCCGCGCCACGTCGGCCTCGCAGAGCAAGGCCCGAGTCTCCCCAGCGGGAGGGGCCCAGCGGCAGCGGCGCCCGACGAGGAGCTCACCGCCGGCCTCGGCGGCCGCGGCCCGCAGCGCCCGCTCCACGCGTACCCGACTGCAATCGATATCGCTCAGCCAGGCGCCGTCGAATGCGGCCGCGTCCTGGATCAGGGCGCACCGGCTGGTCACGCGGCCAATTCGTTCGAAGGCGGGCGGCAGACTGACGCGGTAGCGGACTTCGTTGGCCTGAACGCGACGCGAGGCCCTGGTGCCCGAAAAGCTCGCGGCGTCACGCACCGCGGAGCCGCACCCCAGAAGCCAGAACCCGAAAAGCCAGAACCCCGAGCGCCAGGCAGCTCCAAGCTTCATGAGCGCGAGCTTTTCAGAACGCGCGGCATGCTGCAACGCCGCCCGGCGTCGCGCGTTGCGAAACAGCCCTGTGTCGCGGGTATGACAACCATGTCGCAGCGCGTAACGCACATCGCGCTACCCACACCGACCTCCAGAACACCCCGACCCGCCGAGTACGCCAACCTCGGAACCGGTTGAGACTGAGAGGCCACGCGGACCGTCGTTTGCTGCCGGGTCACCGACGGAGGGGCCCCAAGCAGGACCGATCGATCGAACCGCACGGCTACCCCGAAGCGATGAACTTCGGAGTAGCCGCGTGGTTTGAGGCGGGTGACCTATGCGCCGCCTTCGCCGCCGGCGCCGCCGATTTCGGCGCCACCGGAACCGCCGGCACCGCCAGCTTCTCCGCCGCCGGAGCCGCCAGCACCGCCAGCGCTAGTCTCGCCGGCCATGCCACCGTCGCCACCACCCATGCCGGCCACGCCGCCGGAACCCGTGGTGGCACCGCCGGAACCCGTGGTGGCGCCGCCGCCGGAGCCGCCGGCTCCGCCAGCGCCCGTGCTCGTCCCGCCATCTTCGTCGTCGCCGCCGCAACCGACCAGCGCGGCGCCGCAAGACAACGAAACAACAGCCAATAGGCTAATGAGCTTTTTCATCGCGTTAGTTTCCTCCGAACAACCCTGTATTCTCTTAAGTCGACCAAGTGGGCTTTGACCCGCCGTGCCGTAAGCACGCTTCGTGCCACCTAGGCACTGGCGTCCTTTGCGCTATCCAAGTAGCTAATAAAACTAAGGTTTTAAGAATGCTCCAAGTCCCGATCAGCCGCCCGAGCTCCGTTTGGCTTCGGGTTGCCCCGATCGCCGTGTCATAGAGACCGAACGCTGGCCCCAGGCCCTGAGGCGGCCTCTCATACGTCGGACGCCAGCGCATTGCAACGATATGTCGCTGCAAACTGTCGCCGAATCGTTTCGAGAACGTTCCCTGCTCCGACATTTCCAGAAAGACGTCAGACCCCTCGCTTTCGATGCAAGGACGGCGTCACCTTCTCCGGCGCCGATGCGCCGTGCCGGATCGCGCCCTCCCCGAAGCGGCGCTGAATTTCGTCCAGCGTCGGCGCCAGGACCTTCGTCTTGGCCGGCCGCTCGAATAGGTCGAGCTGACGGGACCGCGCCGGCGCGAGGTTCGACAGTGCCACGCCGAGCAGGCGTACCGGCTCCCGAACGCGCGCGCGATCCCAGAGTGAGCAGGCGGCTCTTCGGATCACGGCACCGTCGTCGGTGGGGACGCGCAGCGTCGTACGCCGGGTGAGCAGAGGATAGACCGGCTCGTTCGCGCGCTCCGCGCGCCCCGGCCGATACTGTTTTCTCCGGCCGAGCTTGACCTTGATGGTGACGGTCGCGCCCGCGTAGCCGTCGTGCCGAACTCTGCGGGCGACGGCTTCGGCGTGCGCCGCAAGCGCGGCGAGCACGACCTCTGGATCGGTGACGTCGTGCTCGAAAGTGCTCTCTTCGCCGTAGCTCTTCGGAATTCGCTCGGCCACCACCGGGCGCACGTCTTGCCCGCGTGCCAGCTCTTGCAACGTCGAGGTCCGGTCACCGACGACCGAGGAAAGCCGAGACGGCTCGGCGCGCGCGAGCTCGCCGATGGTGCGAATCCCCAGCGCCTCGAGCGCCGCGCCGAGCACCGGTCCGACTCCCCAAAGGCGGCGAACCGGCAACGGATCGAGCAGCCAGCGCACGGCTTCGCGCGGCACGACGAGGCAGCCGTTCGGCTTGCCGAAGGAGCAGGCAATCTTGGCCACGAGCTTGCTCGGAGCGACCCCCACGGAAACCGCGAGCCCGGTGCGCTCGCGGACGCGACGCCTGAGCTCGCGCGCCGTTGCGAGCGGACCGCCGAAGAGCCCCACCGAGCCCGTGATTTCGAGGAACGCTTCGTCCAGGGCGAGCGGCTCGATCACGGAGGAGAACTCTTCGAGCACGGCGTGGACTTGTCGCGACGCTTGTCCGTATCGAGACATCCTCGGGCGCAAGAACACCCCGTGCGGGCATAGCTCGCGCGCGCGAAAGCCGGGCATCGCGGAGCGAACACCGAAACGCCTGGCCTCGTAGGAGGCGGCGGCGACCACGCCGCGCGCCGACGTGGCTCCGACGATGACGGGCAAGCCGCGCAGCGACGGATCGTCGAGCTCTTCGATTGACGCGTAGAACGCGTCCATGTCGGCGTGCAGCACCCAGCGCCCGGCTCTGGTCGAATCCGTCATGAGCGCGCGGCCGGGCTACGCGTCCCGATTCTCGAACACCGAAGCGCCGGCGATGAACAAGAGGGGCAGCGTCCCGGTGCCTCCGCGTTGATTCTTGGTGACGACCAACTCCGCCGCCCGCGCACCGAGCAGCGCCTGCGCTTCGCTGACGGCGGGAGCCGGCCCCGCGCCGGGACGCAGCGCGGCCGAGAGCGTCGCGGCCGGCGTGACCCAGCGGTGGAGCGCCGCGCCCACCGTCACGAGCACGGCGCAACCCTTGTCCGACATTTGCCTCAGGTGGTAGGCGGCGCGGAGCACTCCGCCCGGGCCGACCGCGGTGGACCGAGCCCCCGCGTCTTCCTCCGCGGAGAAGCCGTCGAGGCCGTCGACGACGAGCAGAACGCGTTCGTGACGGCTCCAGAGGTGCGCCGCCGCTTGCTCCACGGCGCGGAGCGGCTGGAAAGGCGCGGCACGGAATAGGTGCAGCCGCCCGCCGACCTTTTTCATTACGGCTTCGACGGCGCTGCTCAGCGGTTTGCGCGTCGCCTCGTTGCGCCATGCCTCTCCGGACCAGATCGTCGAGTAGCTCTCGCGCAGCGTCGGCCACTCGCGGTAGAGAGCGCGCGCGACGAGCCGAGACAACAGCTCCGTATCGTCGAGCGCGACGCCCGCGAACAAGACGGCGGCACCGGTCCGCGCCGCCA
>DASWGX010000664.1:0-3071 GCA_036393455.1 Polyangiaceae bacterium | reverse complement strand
AGCCGTTCGGCGAGCTGGGCGCTGTCTACCGGCTTTTGCAGCACGTCGAAGACGCCCGCGCGCATCGCGGCCACGGCGGAAGGGACGTCCATGTACGCCGACAGGAGTAGCACGCTCGGTTGCCTCGGAAAGGCGCGCATGTGGTCCATCACCGCCCAGCCGTTCAAGGGTTCCATGTTCAAGTCCAGAACCACGACGTCCACGTCTCCGGTTCGGACCTTGTCGAGGGCGAGCTGACCTTCGTGCGTCCACTCGGCGAGAAAACCGAGCCGCACGAGCTCGCGCGTCATCCAACGCCCGAAGTAGGCATCATCATCGACTAATAGTACAGAGGCCCACCCCATGTCGCTGCCCTTGTGAACGAAATGAGAGGTACGATAGGCAGGGTTTGAGTCGCTTGACAAGCAGCCTCCGACGACCGACTGGTCCTTCATGTGCGGAAATGTACCGAGCACTCTTGTCGTGGCGCGGCGAATTGCGGATACTGTATCGCTCATCATCCGTCAAAGCGAGAGTCTCTCTTCCGCAAAACCCCGCTTTCGAAGCGCCCCTGAAGGCTGGGGCGACTTTGCTCGCCTCGAATACAATGGCACCGGAATGTGAGGGCAGCGGCCGCGTCAACGCCCCAGGATGGGTCGCGCGCGACTGAGAATCGAATTCCGCCCCTGCGTCCGGGCGCCGCGCGGCCGGAACGCCGCGGCGAGGCGCGCCGCACCTGGCTTTTTCCCGCGATTGCGCGAGTCGATGCCGATCTCGTTGCTCCCGGTCGCGCTGTGACTAGACTCCGCGCGCCATGTATCTCTCGACCGGAAAACCGAGAAAGACCGATCGTAGCCGCTCCGTGCGCAAGAACGCGAAGCACAAGGCGAAGAACCGGCGGCGTCGCCGTTCACTGGCGCGCTAGCGGGCCACCACGTCAGCGGTCTGCGTTCGCGGCTACGCCTCGCGCAAACGAAACCTCGCGCCCGAGATCCGACGCGCGCATTGTCGCGGTCGCGAGCGGCCGGACTTTTTCAGAAGGCCCGCCGATCGGTGCTGTCACTTTGTGCTTCAGCGAAACACGGCCATGTACTGCGGGGAGTACGAGCTGCCCATCGCCACCGGATCGATGTAAGGCGTGACGGCGACGAACCCAGGCTGGCCCGCAAGCTCTTCGAGAGACAGCGTAACCGGCGCAGCTCGCTCGTCGCGTTTCTGCTTCCAGCCGCCGCTCGCCCACTCGATGATTTCTGCGCCGGGCTCGCCGCCCGGTCTGGCGCTCGACCCCAAGCGAAAATACACGACCTTTGCCATTGGTTCGAAACCTCCGCACGCTCGCTTAACGCAATCCGTCGCGGTTCGGCAATCCCAAGGCGCACGATCACCCGAGCGAGCTCTGTTTCCGGCGCGTTACACACGGGCTTTAGTCGGGGGCCGCAGTCTTCGATTCACGATCCGGCTCACCGCGGTCGGAGGCAGGCCTCCGCATCAGCGGCGTGCGCCGGCGAAATCTCCGAGCAGGGTCCGCTGCGGTTCGCAACCGTCGGTGAGCGCGCTGAGCCGTACCTCTCCGCAGTCCGCTTCGAACCTCATGGTGTACTTGACCGCCTCGCTTTCGCAGCCTGCTACGCGCGGCACGTGGAAGCTACGGAGCGCAATGGCCTCGGCGCCGAGCTGCCACGTGCCCCTGATTCCTTCTCGTTCGCCACGCTCGACTTCGTCTCGTGTCGTATCCGGGTCGGGCGCGAAGAACCAGGTGCCGTCGCCTCGAAACTCGACCGTGCGCGTCTCTCCGGGACCGGCCACCCACGCACCCACGAGCGAGCAGCCGCGATCCTGCGCTCGAGTGCACGACCAGCGCGAACCGTCGCAGCTACACAGAGTGGTGTCTGAGCCCTCCTGAAAGACCCCGGGAGTTTCGTCGCAGAGCCCGCCCTGCGTCGGCAAGGTACCGCCGACGCCTCCGAGCGTCATCGACCACGCGCACTCGGTTGCGGCCTCGACTTCGTCCGCGCAACGCGGACCGAAAAAGGCGCTCTGTTCGACGTCGTCGACGAAGCAGGTGCAGCGCAGGCCGTCGCAAGCGACGCGATAGCGGTGACCGTCGCTGCACGCGCTCCAGACGGACTCGCACGTCGCCGGCGGGGAGACCAAGGGGGCACCGCCGCCCGACACGAAAATGCTCCTGCACTCTGCGCCCTCTCGGCCTCGACACAGCCAGTCGCCGTCGCTCCGGCAGCGGCAAGGGCCCACGCGGTAGCCCACCTCCGCGCAGGGTACGCCGCTCTCGGTGTTCAGCGAGCCGACGGTGGTGTCCGTGTATCCGCAGGAAAGAACGGCTGCCGAAGCGCTGGCGAGCCCGGAGCGCGCGACGGCGAGGACGTTCGAAAAGAAACTCCTTTGCGCACGCCCGCCGGCCTGGGACAATCGGGCGGGTGGACGATCGGACGTGGCGGCTCGGGGCCGACTCCGCGTCGCCTGACGCTCCGGCATGCGCATCGTCGATATGTTCATCACCCGCATGATCGGCGCCCTCGCCGCGATGAGCATAGCTGTGTCGGCTCGTGCCGCACGGGCGGAAGGCGAGGCGCTCAAAGGTCCGGTCGTGGCGGTGCACGAGACCGCCGAGGCGCGCGGCTGCCCCGGAGTCGACGAGCTGAACCGCGAGCTCGCGCGCGAGGTCCCCGAGGCTTTCGATGCGACGCGGGCGGTCATCGAAATTCGGGTAAGTCTCGAGCGCAGCGGTGATGCCTGGAGCGCCGAGCTCGATGTCTCCGGGCGCCGTCGCGGCGTGCGGCGCCTGGAAGCGCGTGGACCGAACTGCGCCGAGCTCGCCAGGCTGCTCGTCGCGTCGCTCGCCGTGGTCGTCGACGACGAGCACCGGGGCCCGGAGCGTGAAGCCTTTCCCGTGGTGCTGGAGGAAACCGGGCCCGAGGACGAGAACCCGAAGGCGCCCCCGGAGCCTGCCGAAGCAGCCACCCCCGCTCCGGCGCCAGACCGGCCCGCGACGCTCGAGGACGTGCCTCCGTGGCTCTTGCGGGAGCGCCGCCCGGAGCGCCGGGCTAGCGGCTGGGTGAGCGCCGGTGGAGGCC
>DASWGX010000663.1:0-8962 GCA_036393455.1 Polyangiaceae bacterium | reverse complement strand
GCGGAATCCGCTCGAACAGCAGTTCCATGTCGCGCAGCGTGTCGACGGCGACGCCGCACAGGCCGACCTCTCCGAGCGCGCGCGGCGAGTCCGAATCGTAACCCATCAGCGTCGGAAAATCGAAAGCCGTCGAGAGCCCGGTCTGCCCCTGCTCGAGTAAGTAACGAAAGCGCTCGTTGGTCTGCGCCGGCGTGCCGAAACCCGCGAACATGCGCATCGTCCAGAGCTTTCCCCGGTACATGGTGGGCTGGACGCCGCGCGTGAACGGGAATTGTCCCGGCATTCCGAGATCGCGCCCGTAGTCCACCACGGCGTCGGCGGGCGTCAGTACGTCCGGCACCTCGATTCCGCTCCAGGTGGCGAACCGCTCCTTGCGCGGCGCCACGCGCGCGAGGCTCGCCGCCACGGAGCCCTTGCGCCACGCTCGAACCATGCGGCCGAGGTCGGCGAGCGCGCCAGCGCTCTCCGCCGGAACCTCGCCGTCGGCGACGCAGTCGAGCGCGTCGTCTCGGGGCGGGGCGGATTGAGCCATGACGTTGCGAACTCTAGCAGACGCCGGCATCCGCCGGGGCGCTCCGGACGCGCGCGTCGGCGATCCGGAACGCGACTATGAACCGGAACGGAGAGGAGCTTGCCGTCTCTTGAACGAAAGGACCCTTCGATGAGCCTTTACTCGACGGGGCCCCACGAGGGTGGGAGCAAAGGTCCATCTCGCCGAGAGCGACCTTTGCAGAGCCACGTCAGGCGACCAGTCGCGGCGCGCGCTTCGACCGTTTTTCCAGGCGTTGCGAGGTTGCCGGCCCCGAGCGTTCGGAGCCAGCTGCTTGCTCGGCCCGGGCATGGCCGTCGAGCACGTCGATCTCGCGCGCCAGGAGTTTCCCCGCGGCCGTCGCGTCGACGGGCTGCGAGAAAAAGAATCCCTGTGCGAGATCGCAGCCGAACCGCCGCAAGCTGTCGATCTGGGACACGCTTTCCACGCCCTCCGCCACGACGTCCAGCGAGAGCTGTTTCGCGAGGTTCACCATCGTCTCCACGATGGCGCTGCGCTGGGCGGATGACTCCATCTCGCATACGAAAGATCGATCGAGCTTGACGACGTCGACCGGCAAGCGGTGTAGGTAGCTGAGCGACGAATAACCGGTGCCGAAGTCGTCGATCGCCAGTTTGAATCCGATCCGCTTGAGCTCCGAAAGCAGCTCCTGCGTCGCCGCGTCGTCCTTCATGAGCCAGCTCTCGGTGATTTCGAGACGCACCGAGCCCGCGGCGAGGCCCGCCGCCTCCAGGCCGCGGCGAAGGAAGTCGGGCAGATCAGCGTCGTCGAGGTGGCGGCCCGAAAGGTTCAAGTTGACGCTGAGCGGTGTCGGCAGCGCAAAGCTCCGTTGCCACTCCGCGAGCTGGTCGAGAGCACGGCGGATTACGCGGCGTTCGAGGGCTCCGACCAACCCCGTTTCTTCCGCGATGGGAATGAACTCCGCGGGCGGAACGTCGCGCCCGTTGCGAGCCCAGCGCGCCAAGGCCTCGAACCCCGAGGTGCGGCCGGTAGCGAGCGATACGATGGGCTGATAGGCGACTTCGATTCGGTCTTCGTCGATCGCTCGGCGGAGCTCGGCTTCCAGCCGGAGCCGAGTCTCGGCGTGCCCCTGCAGCCGCGCGTGGAAAAGCTCGTAGCGGCCCTTGCCGAGCTCCTTCGCCCGGTACATCGCCACGTCGGCGTCGCGCATCAGCGCGTCGACACCGTCGTAGTCGGCGCTTCCGAGCACGACGCCGACACTGGCGCTCGGAACGACCTCGTGCTCCCCGAGCCGGATTCCGTGCGAGAGCGCGAGGAGCACGCACTCCGCGAGGTCGGTCGCGATCTTCGCGTCCGCCACGCGCTCGAGCAAAATGGCGAACTCGTCTCCGCCGAGGCGAGCGACCATGTCTCCCGGACGCACGCAGGCGTCGAGCCGTTCGGCGACCTCCGAGAGGAACCGATCGCCGATCGCATGCCCCAGGCTGTCGTTGACGTTCTTGAAGCGATCCAGATCGACGAGCAGCACCGCGCAAGGTTGCTCGCCCTGATGACGCACCCGCGCCAGGCAGTGGCTGAGGTAGTCGGAGAAGAGCACTCGATTGGGCTGTCCGGTGAGCGAGTCGTGGCGCGCGTGGTGAACGAGGCGGGCCTCGGCGTGGCGATAGCGTTCCTCCAAGGATCTGAGCTGCTGCTCGAGCTCGCCGTGCTCGGTCACGTCGCGCATCACCCCCGTTACGACGACCTGACCGCGCTCGACGTGTTTACCGAACCTCGCTTCGAGCGTGAGCGGGCGCCCGTCTCGGTGGACGCCGCTCAGCCGTTCCACGCGCTGGTCGTCACGTGTCGGTGCTTCGCAAGGGCCGAGGCTCCAGGCGCCGACGCCAGGAACCAGTGAATCGACCGGGACGCCGACGAGCGCCTCCGGCGCATAGCCGAAGGTCGCCGCGACCGCGGGGTTCGCGTAGGAGATTCGGCCCTCGTCGTCGAGCACGACGATCGCATCCATCGCGCCTTCGACGGCGACGCGGTAGGGGTTCTCGCTCTGGTAGAGCGCGCCCGTGCGCGTCAGCACGCCGCCTACGCGGCAGCGGGCGCGTAGCGCCCACGCGGTCGCAACCGCGATCGCCAGCGCAGCAAGCAGCATCCACGCGACCATCGTCACCCACATGGCATCGGCGGTATCCCTTGCCACGCCCGTGCCAGCTCGAACCTCGGCGTGCTCGCTCCCCACGCGTCGAAAATGACCGCTGGATGTCCCCACGGCTTCGCGAAAGGACTGCCAGGTTGCCTCACGGCGGCGTGGCGCGTCGCACGAACGCCCCGATCGGCGCAAACGACGCTATCCGCCCGATCGGCCCGCCGGTTGTCTGCCCGCCTGCAAGCGATTCGCGCGCCATGCGCGACACAGGTCGCCGGCTGCGGGACCCCAGCTCGGAAATTCGAAATCGAAGCCCGCGTCCAACAACCTGGCCGGAACCACCCGCCGGCTCTTGAGCACGAGCTCGGTCTCCGTGCGCAAGAAGAACGCGCCAATCTCCAGCATCACACGCGTCGCCGGCAAACCGAACGGCATGCCCCAAGCCCGACAGAGCTCTCGCATGAACTCGGCGTTCGGTATCGGGTTCGGTGCCGCGAGGTTCACGGCCCCGTCGAGGTCTTCACGCCCGATCAAAAACTCCATGGCTCTGATGAAGTCGCGATGATGGATGAAAGACATGAACTGGCGTCCGTCGCCGGCGCGGCCTCCGAGGCCAAAGCGGACCAGGCGCGAGAGCACGCTGAACACGCCTCCAGGGTCTGGGCTCATCACCATGGCCGAGCGAAGCTTCACCCGGCGCGTTTGCGGCGTCGCCGCCGCGTCGACCGCCTGCTCCCACGCCGTCGCCACGTCGATGCTGAAGCGCCACGACGACGGCGCGCCGGCCTCCTTGCCACCGATCACGCCGGTGGCCTCGTCGTTCGGCGCATCGTACCGGTGCGCATAGATCGTGGCCGTGCTCATCTGCAGCCAAACGCGCGGCGCACGCACCGCCGCCGCGATGGCTTGCCCGACGACGCGTGTCGACGCGACGCGTGAGTGCATGATGGCGCGCCGATTCTCGTTCGTGTAACGACAGTCCACGCTGCGCCCGGCGAGGTTGATGACGACGTCGGCGCCGTCGATCTCGTGCCGCCAGTCCCCGAGCGTCTCGGCGTCCCAGGCGACGACACGCCACGGACGCGCCGCGGGCGCACGGCTCAAGACCACGACCTCGCCGCCGCGCGCTCCGAAGGCGCGAGCGAGCATGCCGCCAACCTGGCCCGACCCGCCCGGAATCACGATTTTCATGCATGCCGCGTAGAGCGCCGGCGAACGGGCGGCAAGCGCAACGAATCGGTCGCCGGCGGCGCGCTGGCGCGGCGCGCGCCGTTGTGCTTCGTTTCGACCCGCGAGGAAGCCATGCTCGTCGATCGAATCAAGCAACGCATGTTCGCCGCAATCAAGGCGCACAAACCGTGGAGAAAGAGATCCTGCGCGTCGCCGTCGGTGAAATCACGACGGCCGAAGCGCGCGGCGGCCCTTTCACCGACGAGGACGCGACGAAAATCCTGAGGAAGCTCGTCAAGTCCAACGAGGAAGCGATCGCGGCCGGAGCGGACGAGGCGCAAACCGGCGTGCTGCGCGAAGAGATCGAAGTGATCACGTCTTTCTTGCCGAAAACGCTGGGGGCGGACGAAGTACTCGCAGCTCTCGCACCGGTGAGGGCGGAGATCGTCGCCGCCGCCGGCGACGGGCCCGCGACGGGCATCGCGATGAAGCACCTCAAGTCGAGCGGCGCGGAGGTCGACGGCAAGACCGTGTCCGAGACGGTGCGCAAGCTGCGTTCGCCGTGAATGGGCTGTCGCCTTGGGCTGTCGGCCTTCAGCAATCAGGGCTTACGTCGGCGCTTCTCATGGAGAGCGTTTGGCCCGCGAGCAGCGAGTCCTCGAGTATCAAGCGTACCGCGAATGATGCTGGTCGAACGAACGCGGTGAGCGACACCGAGCCCTTGCTGCCACACCCCGCCGAGGCACACGCCGCAGCCAGAATCACGGCTTTGGACCACGCCAGCGAAAGGTGGGGGAAATGCGGGCAAGAGGCGGTAAGCTCAGGCATTTTTCGCGCTCTAGCATGGTAACTGGCACCATGCGCCGGATCGCCGTGCTCGCGGGCATCACCTCCGCGGTGTTCCCGGCGTGCGCGAGCGAACGAGCCGCCGTGGTCGGCGAACCCCGGACAGCGTCCGCGCCGGCTCCGCACGCGCTCCGCACCGCCGAGAAAAGCGACGCATCGTTTCCTCCGCTGCGCGGCAAGAGCAACAGAGTCGCATTCCCGTTGACGTCCCTGGGAGCCATGAACACGCCGGTTGCCCTCGAGGCGGCAGCGTCGAACGCGGCCTGGGTCGTCTACTGTCAAGCGCGAGGCGACACGGACGGCGACGGAACGATCGCCGTCCGCGTCGGGCCCCAAGGGGAGCTCGCGGGCGACGAGCTCTCGAGCTTCCTCGCGGTGGCCGGCGCCGAGGAGCGCGCCATCGACGAGCTGCTAGCGTACGACGAGTCCGGGCGCTGGCTCGCGATCGATATCGAGGGTCGGGTGGAGCTCGTCGACACCGTGACGGGTTCCGTCGTCGAACTGCGCGATGCCGATCGAGCGCGCGACGCGAGCTGGTTCGCGCCGCACCGCGCCCTTTCCTTCGACGCGCAGGGCAGGCAGCTGCTCTACGCCGTCCCGCGCCAGGGCCACGCCGTAGCGCGCCTCCGCAAACTGAACGACGGCAGCGAACGGGAGATTGTGCTCGGCGCCGGAGCCCTGTGGCGAACGGAATTGTCGCACGACGGCGCGTGGGCGCTCTTTCGCGTCTTGGTCGACGACGCCACCGGCAACGGGCGCCTCGATTGGCCGGTTCCGCGCCGGACGCGCAACCGTTGGCGTTGCCGCGGTCCCGTCCCCCGCTATCCCGCGTGGATCGGCATCGGTGATCGCCCGAGTTGGGTCGTCGCCGGGACGTCGAAGCTCAAGCCCGCTCCCGAACCGGAATTCGTGATGCCGTTCGGCACCGGTCTGATCCTGCGCGACACGAAAGGCGCGCTCCTGCTCGAACGGCGCGGCCGCCGCGCCGCGCTCGTACCGGCAGACTGCGGCGCTCAAGTGCTCCACGCGGACCCGACGCGGGACTTGGTGCTCGTGGCCTGTGGCGGCGACGAGACGCCGCCCGCATTCCAGCAACCCGTCGTGCTCGTCGGACCGGGACTCTACCGTCCTCTCGGCTTCGATATAGGGCCCGCCGGCGGCGATACCTGGCCGGCGCTCACGCCGCGACTCGTGGCCCTTTATCCGGGACGCGACACGGTCCTCGTCGATCTCGAGCGCCGGAGCGTCGAGCCGCTCCGGCCAAACGACGTCGTGATCGCGACGGCGGGGCCGAAGGCGCTGATCCGGCGCGGGTCGACGCTGCTCGTGCACGATGTCGACGGCGCGCCCGAGAGCACGCTCGCGACGAACGCCGAGGTGGCCGGAGAGCACCGCGTGACGGGCACTTTCGCATACGCGGCCCCTTACGTGGTCGACGTCGCGGTCGCGCGCCTCGCCGGCAAAGTGCACGGCGCGCTGCTCGCGCTCGGCGCGGACGGCCGCGCGCTGGTCGCCGCGCGCGACGCCACCGAAGGCGAGCTCGCGCGCGGTCCGCTCACCTGGGCGGCACCAGCACCGCCTTGAACGTTTCGAGGGCCGACCGGTCGAGCTCGCCTCCCGCGAAGCGAACGTTGCCGCCTCGATCGAGCACGAGAGTAGTCGGAACCCTCGAGCTGCCGAGCGCGTCGGAGAACGCGAACTCTTCGTCGACGAGCAGCGGATAGCGCAAGCCGCGGCGATTCGCGAAGCCGACCACTTGCTCGTGCGGCTCCCCCACGGCGACGCCGACGACCAGCGCGCGTTCACCGACCTCGCCGTACAGACGATTCAGCGCCTCGAACTCTCTTTCACAAGCTTCGCACCACGTCGCCCAGAGATTGACCAGCGCCGGACGCCCCCGCACCACTTCCGACAATGTCGTCGGCCGGTGCCCCGCATCCAGCAACTCCACCGGCGGCAAGCGCCGGACTTCGGCTTCGCGCGCTACGGGCTCACGAAGCGCCGGCGAAGCGCAGCCGAGCCCGGCGAGCGCCGAGAGCACGGTGCCGATCAGAAGCGAAAACCGGAAGCCCACGTCGCCACATTGACCCGGAGGTCGTTGGAGCGAAAGTAGTGATCGCAACCCAGGCTCAAGAAAAGGTCGCCAAGCCGCCCGGCCCCGAGGTCCACCCGCGCGCTCCCTCCCACCGTCTGGGAAACGAAGGCATCGAGGTCGCTGTCCGCGCTGAGCAGCGGCGCGGCCGCAGAGCCGCGCGTGGTGAAGAAGGAGGCCGCCGACTGGTCGTGATAGCGGTAGCTCGCGCCGAGAACGAGCCAGGGCAGTACGCGCTGCAACAGCTCGGTTTCGACGCTGTTGGCCGTGACGGCCCAATCGTCGACGTAGAACCGATAGGAAAGCCTCAGCGAGCCGCGCCAAGGCAGCCACTGGGTCAGGCTCGCGGAGGCCGCGTTGCGACGCCGTGAGGGTGGCAAGGCCTCGAGCACGCGCTCTCCGTCGTCGCTGGGTACCGTGTTGTAGGTGTTGCCGAGCTCGCCCGCCTGGAACGTGACGCCGTAGCCGACTCCAACGATGGTCGTCGGGGAAAGCAGCTGCGAGACGCTCACGTTCAGGTTGGTCGAGGAACGCGATGCTCTGCCGATCCTGAGACCGCCGAGGTCGAAGCGATTGAACCAATCGAGCACCTGATTCACGCCGACCGCCAGCGTCGTGTTGTCTTCGGCGAACGGCTGCTCGTACCGCAGCGACAAGCGCCAGGAGTTGAGGATCTCCTCGATGTGGTAACCGACGCCGCCCGACCAGGTCGGGCCCGCGGGTGAGTGCAAACTGATTTCGTACTCCGCTTCGGCGCCGAAAGTCTGGGCCGACGCGGCGCTGACGATGTCGGGCTCCGCGTAGTAACGATCAGTCGCGTTCGCCGACGCGCTCGTCACGACGTCGACCGGCACCCAGAGGCGATGCGTTACGCGTTCACCCTGGCGCGCGACGAGCTCCGCCTGAGCCTGCAGCACGTGCAGCGTCTCGGAGCCCGGACCCGAGAGCGGGCCGGCCTGCGACTGGAACCCGTAGCCCTTCTGCTCGTACGCTGTGATGCGGGTCTGCACGAGCTCGAGCTCCACGGCCGGCGGCGGCTCCAGGATGTCGTCGACTTCGAACGGCTCGGTGCCGGCCGCCCCCGTCCGGCGAGGGGCCGCGGCGAAGGCCGCTGCCGCGACCAGCACGGCGGGGAGGCGAAAGCGCCGAGCCGGGCGAGCCATCGATGCTACTCGCAACCGCAGCCGCCGCCGGCGGTCTTGCCGTCGCCGCCGGCCGCCGCTTCGCGACTCGTGTAGAGCTTGCGCTTGCGGTGGGCGTCGAGTCGATCCTCGCCGGATTGCATCATCGGATCCGCGAGGCGTGCGCGGCGATTCTGCGGCACTACGGCGCAAGCGCCGAGGCCGAGAAACAGTAGCCCGGCGCTCCCTCGCGCAAAGCGAGCAAAGCGCCCCGCGCGGAGCGTTCGTGGCGCGCTTCGGTTCAAAAGACGCCTCCGAGCGTGACGGCGGCAGAGTCGCCCGTCACCCGCGCACCGAAGCTCGCCCGGGTGCGCTCCTCGACGAGGGCAGCGTCGAACACGCCGGCAGCGCCCCCTACGACGCTGACGATGATGGGGATTGGATAGAAACGATGGTCGCCGTGGGTGCTCTTGATCGGTGCCATCGGCGAGACGGCGAGCAATGTGACCATGGAGACGGCGCCGAGCGCCGGAAGGATGCTGAAGAGCGCGCCACGCCCCCACTCGCCGACCACGCCGTGGGCAACCAGTGGCGCGAGCGCGAGTCCGGCGTGCGCGACGTACAAGCCGGCCCGCTTCACGGCGAGGTCGTCTTGACCGGAAACCAAATGCGCTCCGGCACCGAACGCGACGCCACCGAGAGCCAGCCCGGTTATCAGCGCGAGCTCCCCTCGCGAGCTCGCCGATTCGACGGTCGCCGGCGTTTCACGGCGCAGTTCGTGCGTTGCGGGCTCGGCCGCGGCGGGGCGCGCGAGCAACGTCGAGCAAGCCCATGCAAGGAGCGGCAAGATGCTACGTGGCGCGCCAAAGCGCCGGCGGGGGGCACGGCTGAGGCCTGTCCGATGCACGCGACACGGGACCGTCATGGCGGCGGGACCGCACGATGGCAGCTCGCTTGGCGCGATTCAACCGCCGCGCCGAGCGACGCAGCCTTGATCGGTGTTGAGAGCCGCGCGCCGGTGCGGCCCCGGGAGAGGGGTTCGGTTGGGGAGTCGGGAGCGGTCCGGCAGAGGCTTCGGGCAG
>DASWGX010000662.1:0-4459 GCA_036393455.1 Polyangiaceae bacterium | reverse complement strand
CTGCTCCGGAACCGAGCCGTCGCTGCCCCAATGCGCCGTGAAACCCACGCGAGTCATGTCCTCGACGTGGCGCTGGGCGGCCTGTTCCGCGACCGGATCGTGCCCCACTGGCTCGAGCCCCTCCGCGGCGCGATCCCGATTGACGAGCGAGAGCACGTAAGTGCGCGCCTCCGGCAGCGACATTGGACCCGCCGGCCGCTCGACCGGCGCGGAGGCGGGGTTCTGAGTGCAGCCCGCGAGCAACGTCGCGAGGCCGCACAAGGGAGCCAGGAGCCCGAGACGCCGCGCCTGCTTGTGCGCGGCGGCGGGTCTAGTAGATTCCCGCGAAATCTCGAAGACTACCTCGAAAGCCATGCTCAATCTGCCCGACAACGGACTTTACCGCACGACTCAACCCTACCCGGGGCACGAAAGCGAGTTTCCAGCGGGCGTGCTCGTTTACGTCGGAGAGTCGCGGAACGGCGGTGGCAAGTTCGTGGTCCGCCCTGGTCAGAACCGACGCAACCGCTGGTTCTGGGGCGACCCCACGATGCCGCTGCGCTCGCCAACCTGGGGCCAATCGCTCAAGTCGCTGCCGAGCGAGGGGTTTTACATCTTGCCCCAAGATCTGAGCTTCGAAGGCGGCGGTCGCTGGATCAAGAACGCCGTGGTCCAGCTGGGCTACAACGGCTCCGGAAGGGGCATTCTCTTCGTCGCCGAGTGGCGGGAGGACGGCGAAGAGAACGTTCTGCATTTCGGTGACCGCGGCATGTCGATCGACGACGACTTGCTCGCCCGCCTCACCTGGGCGCCCATTCTGCCCACCCGAACGAAGAGCGCCCAAGAAGGCTGACCCGACCGGTCTTCAGCCGCGAAGCTGCTTGGCGACGTGATCCCAATTGATGAGCTTGTCGCAGAACACCTCGAGAAAAGCGTTCCGATTGTTGCGGTGATCCAGGTAGTACGCGTGCTCCCACACGTCGGTCGTGAGCAGTGGTTTGGCGGGGGTGGTGAGAGGAGTTTCCGCGTTCGGAGTGCTCAGGATCTTCCCCTTGCCGTCCTCGACCACCAACCAGACGTAACCCGAGCCGAAACGGCCCGCGCCGACGTTGATCCATTCGTCCCGGAACTTCTTCCAGCCACCCAGGCCCTCGATGAGGTCCGCGACGTCACCGCTCGGCGGAGCTCCTCCGCCGCCAGGCTTCATTCCCTCCCAGAAAAACGTATGGTTGTAGACCTGCGCGGCGTTGTTGAAGACGCCGCCCGAGCTCGACTTGATCACCTCTTCCAGGCTCTTCTCGGCTTCAGGCTTGTCTTCGATCGCTGCCTTGAGCTTGGCCATGTACCCCTTGTGATGCTTCTCGTAGTGGAACTCCAAAGTTTCACTCTTCATGACCGGCTCGAGCGCATCTTTTGCGTACGGAAGCGGCGCTACTTCGAACTTCATGGATGTTCTGCTCCTTTCATTGCTCGCTCGCGTCATGCTCGCTCGCGTGCTCTCGAGCACCTGACGGGGAACGGAGTATAGGGCTTCGCTCTCGAGGCCGGCAACTGGCCCTCGCGAGGCATTTGATCACGCGGCCAGACGGAGCCAGAATGTCGCGACGAAAGCCGCCCGCATGCTGAACCGCCGCGCCCTGCTCAAAGCCGGCGGAGCCGCGCTCGCCGGCTCCGCCGCCTGGCACTTTTTCTTTCGCACCGAGCGCGCGCACGGGCGCTCGCGGCTGAAACAGGACCCCGAACGCCTGGTCGACCTGCACCCGCGCCTGTCCTATCGCGTCATCGACCGTGCCTTTCAGCCGATGAACGACGGCCACCGGGTCGCCGCGCAGCCCGACGGCATGGCGTGCTTCGAGGCTCGTGATGGCGCGTGGGTCTTGATGCGCAATCACGAGCTCGATCGAGCGGCCGCGCTCGGCGCGTACCGAGGCTCCGTCCCCAAGGAGGCTTACGATGCCGCCGCGTTCGGGTGCGTGTCGCGCGTCGTTCTCGAACCGAAGTCGCTGAAACGACGGACGAGCAACCTGGTGCTGACCGGTACGCTGCGTAACTGCTCCGGCGGAACGAGCCCCTGGGGTTGGCTGAGTTGCGAAGAGAGCACGGACGCGCGCCACGGCTACGTGTTTCTGTGTCCCGTGGACGCGAACCGGCTCTTACCGGCGCGCCGGGTCGACGCCTACGGACGGTTCAATCACGAGGGCGTGTGCATCGACCCTGTGACGCACATCGCCTACTTGACCGAAGACCGCTACGACGGCTGCTTGTACCGCTTCGTTCCCGAGCGCAAAGACCAACCGTTTTACGGCAAGCTGCAAGCGATGAAACGCCGCGGCGTCGATCGTTACTCGGTATCCGGATCGCTGGGCGGCGACCGCGCCGTAGACGTCGAGTGGCTCGACGTCGCCGCCGAAAATTCCGACGACGACTCACTGCGCCACGACGCGCAAAACCGCGGAGCCCTGGTCGTGAGCCGCGGCGAAGGAATCTTCTTCCACGACGGCGCCGTCTACGTCGCCTCGACCGACGGCGGCAAAGCCGGCGCCGGGCAGATCCTGAAGCTCGTCTCGAGATCGAACGGGCCCGATCGGCTGGAGCTCTTGACCGAGTCGCCGGGCACCGGAGTGCTCGAGGCACCTGACAATATCGTCGTCGCGCCGTGGGGCGCCGTCTTCATGGCCGAAGACGGCTCGGGCGACCAATACCTACGCGCGCTCAAGAGCGACGGCACCCTCGTCGACATCGCAAGAAACGCCAGGTCGAGCGGCGAATTCGCCGGCGTGTGCCTGTCTCCCGACGCCTCGACGCTCTTCGTAAACCTCCAGCGGGACGGCATCACGCTCGCGATCCGCGGGCCGCTCCAAGAAATCACGGCCTGAGCGGCCCCTTTGCCCCCGACGCACCCCGCGCGCGCGCCGCGAAGAACATCGCCAGCATCGCGAGCGCCGGTATTAGTAGCACGGCGTAAAGCGGCTGCATCAGCACACCAAGGGCGCGCAGCGCCGACGCCGCGGCGAGCTCGACCAGCCTCGCCTCGACATAGATGCGGCGATGCCGCGCTCCGAGAAACCCGAGCGCGACGTCGGTCGGGAGGAACAGGAGCAGTATCTCATTGTCCTGGAGCTCCGGCACCGTGCTGACGAGCGCGAGCGCCCAGAGCGCAAGCCCAACCAGCCCGCACAGCGCACCGACGAACGCAGCGCCGAGCCGTTCACGGCCGAATCGGCATGTCGCGATGTACGCGGCCGCGACGACGAGAGCGAGCCCCGCGAAACGGCCCGCCGTGTGCGGCGCTTCGCCGCCCAGCGGCTTCCCCCTGCGCCGGTACACGATCTCGGGCTCGGCTCCGAGCGCACCGCGAGCCAGCAAACGCAGATGATCCGGCAAGAACGCCGCCTCGAAGCGCGTCACCGGCCGATCGATGCCACGCCCCACCGCAACGTTGCCCACCATCACCAGGAGCGGCTCGCCGGCGAGCGCCCCGGCGGCAAGGTCACGATAGCTCTGCTCCAGAGTCTCGCGGCCCGCTCGGGCGAGCGCACCGTCCGTCGCGCGATCGAGCAGATCGCGAAGCCGCGTCGAACAATTGTCGCGGAGGTGGTGGTAGACATATTCGCGGTTCTCCGGCCTCGCGTCGTGAGCAAGCTCGGTGGCGGCTCGTTCCGCCGCCTCCTCGTCGAGCGAGAGCCGCTGCCGGTAGATGCTGCGATCGGCCGCTCGATAGACGTCGAGCATGCGCCCGAGCGACCACACCGAAACCCAGAAGCGGGCGTCACCGCGAAGGAACTGATAGCCGAGCTCTTCCGGCGGAGAACCGAAATCGATCGTTCCGTAGTTGTAGCAGCGCGCGTTCGGGACTGTGTCGTTACGAACGGCGGTGCCCCCTGCCCTGCCGTCCGCGCGGACCTCGCTCGGCACGACGCAGAGCGCCGCGTGACCGAAGCGCTCGAAAAGATCGTCACCCGGTCCAATCGTGTAGAGCTCGAGCCGTACCGGCGCCGCGGCGGCGCGCGCCACGGCGTGCAGCGTCAGAAGCGCGAACACCGCCGCGAGCGCGATCGGCAGGCGCACTCACTCCACCGCTTTGTATTCGAACCAGTCGAAATCCGCCGGAACCGTGGCGCGCCGGCCGCGCCCCGTCGCGTAGAGCGCGAAGTACGTACCCGTGAAATAACTCTGACCGGACGCCATCACCGATTCCGCCGACAGCGCCCGCGCCTCCAGCCGTCCCAGTTTCACGTGCTTTCCCCGGGTATGCACCGCGAAATCGTAGCCGCGCTCGTCCGCACTCACTTCGAGCTCCACCGCGCCAGCGCCGAGCGCCGCGCATGCCACCGTACGCGTGCGACCCCGCACCCGCGCAACGAGCGCGAGCTCGCGTTCCCCGCTCTCGCGACCACGGATCGAAAGCGCGTAGTAGAAATTCTCGTTCGCTCGCAGCGCGAGCCCCGCCTCCTCGTTTTCGCGTCGCGGAAAGAACTCG
>DASWGX010000661.1:0-2550 GCA_036393455.1 Polyangiaceae bacterium | reverse complement strand
ATCGCCAGATCCTGCTCCTGCTCGAGCTCGGACGCGCGCGCGAGGTCGAGCGGTACGAAGCGCACCTTCGCCGACGGCTTGAGCTGTCCGAGCTTCCAGAGCTCGGCGGTTGCTAGCGTTGCGGGACACACGAAGCCGCCCAGGCTCGGTCCGTCCGGGCCCAGGATGATGGGCATGTCGCCGGTGTAGTCGACGGCGCCGATCGCGTACGCAGTGTCGTGAATGTTCGAAGGATGGAGGCCCGCTTCGCCGCCGTCGGTGCGCGCCCAGGCAGGCTTGGGACCGATGAGCCTCACCCCGGTTCTGGCCGAATTGTAGTGGACTTCCCACTCGCTCTCGAAAAACGTCGCGATGTCTTCGGGCGTGAAGAAGTCCGGCGCGCCGTGGGGTCCATACACGACCCCGAGCTTCCACGCCTCGCCGTCGTCGGGCCACGGCGGAGGGGCGACGGCTTCCGGCGTTGCGTCGGCGTTGCCGCCGGTATTCAAGCGCAGCACGTCGCCCCGGCGGAGCGCGCGACCGCCGTGACCGCCGAACCCGCCCAGGGTGAAGGTGGAAGCGCTGCCGAGGTAGGTCGGAACGTCGAAGCCATGCCGCACCGCAAGGTAGGCACGTACGCCCGCGCCGCGCAGCGCGCCGATCTCCAGCACCTGACCGGCATGCACTTCGTGCGGGCGGTAGTACTCGACGGGCGCGCCGTCGAGCGTCGCGGCGAGCGCCGCGCCCGTCAGCGCGACGACCGCGTCGACGGCGAAGCGCAAGGTCGGCCCCGACAACGTAATCTCGAGCGCGGCCGTACCTTCCAGATTGCCGACGACGCGGTTCGCCAGGCGAAAGTCGAGCGGATCCATCGGCCCCGACGGCGGGATGCCGACGTGCCAGTAGCCCACGCGTCCCGGCCAGTCTTGCACCGTCGTGAGAGTTCCCGGATCGAGTACCTCGAGGCTGGGGCTCGTGAAGCTCCGCGTCGAGAGGTAGTCCGTCGTCATGCGGCCGGCTTCGAACGCGTCGTCGCGGACGAGCTCGGCCAGATACGGCGCGTTGGTTTCGATGCCGCTGATTTCAGTTTGGTCCAGCGCGTTTTTCAGCTTTTCGAGCGCGGCGTCGCGATTCTCGCCGTGGACGATGATCTTGGCGAGCAACGGATCGTAGTAGGCGGTTACCTCGGTGCCGATTTCCACCCAGCCGTCGACGCGCGCTTCCGGCGGAAACACGACGTCGCTCAAGAGGCCGGCGCTCGGACGAAAGTTGCGCGCCGGATCCTCGGCGTACACGCGCGCTTCGATGGCGTGCCCCGATCGGAGCGGCGCGGCGTCGAGCGGCGGCGCTTCGCCGGCGGCGAGCCGCAGCATCCACTCGACCAGGTCGACGCCGGTTACCATCTCCGTCACGCCGTGCTCGACCTGCAGGCGTGTGTTCACCTCGAGGAAGTAGAATCGATCGCGCTCGTCGTCGTACACGAACTCCACGGTCCCCGCGGACCGGTAGGCGACGGCTTGCATCAGCCGGAGCGCGTGTCCCTCCAAGCGGCGCCGCGTGGCGTCGCCGAGGCGCGGGGCCGGTGTTTCCTCGATCACCTTCTGGTGGCGGCGCTGCGCCGAGCAGTCGCGCTCGCCCAGAGAGACGACGCGCCCGTGGCCGTCTCCGAATACCTGAACCTCGAGGTGGCGCGCGCGCTCGACGTAGCGCTCGAGAAATACGCCGTCGTCGCCGAAGTTGTTGCGCGCAAGGCCTCGAACCTTGGCGAAGTCGGCGCGCAGGGCGTCGGCGTTGCGGCACACGCGCATGCCGATCCCGCCGCCCCCGGCGCTGCTCTTCAACATGACCGGGTAACCGATCGAATCCGCCGCGGCGACGGCTCGCTCGGCGTCGCCAAGGAGGCCCGTTCCCGGCAAGAGCGGCACCTCGAGCTCGAGAGCGAGAGCGCGCGCGGCGTGCTTCTCGGCGAAGCGGCGCATCTGTTCGGGCGTGGGACCGACGAACGCGACGCCGCGCTGTTCCACGGCCGCCGCGAAATCGGCGTTCTCGCTCAGAAAGCCGTAGCCGGGATGGACGGCTTCCGCGCCGCTCCCCTCGATTGCTCGGAGCACCGCGTCGACGTCGAGATAGCTCTTGGCGGCGGGGGCCGGGCCCAGACGGACGCTCTCTTCCGCCAGGGCCACGTGACGAGTGTTCGCGTCGGCGTCGGAGTGGACCGCTACCGCGCGCGCGCCCAGCCGCTGCACGGTACGGATGATGCGGCAGGCTATTTCGCCGCGGTTCAGAACCAGAACCTTGTGGAACATGGCCGAGCGTTGCCTTACGCGTTCAATGCGAGCAGGCCGCTCTCTCAATCATCCCATATCAAGAGGCGAACCGGCGTCGGGTTGTAGGCGTTGCAGGGGTTGTTGAGCTGTGGACAGTTCGAAATCAGAACCGTGACGTCGGTCTCGGCGCGAAGCTCCACGTAACGGCCCGGCGCCGAAATGCCGTCATCGAACCTGAGCGTGCCCTCAGGCGTCACCGGAACGTTCATGAAAAAATTGATGTTCGCCGTCAAGTCGCGCTTGG
>DASWGX010000660.1:0-6317 GCA_036393455.1 Polyangiaceae bacterium | reverse complement strand
CGCGGCGGCGGCGGCGCCCGCCGCTTCACGGGAACGGAGGCGCAGACCTCCCGTCGCAGAGAGGCCCCACGCACTCAGCGGCAAGGTGAACAGAGCTGCCAGGAGCCAGACGACGCCGGACAGCGCGGCAATAGCCCTGCCGAGGGCGCCGTAAATTTCGATCAGATAGAGGGCGGCGCTCGCGAGCGTTGCGCCGAGCGCGATGAGCCACACCAGGCTCGCGAGGGCGGCGAGGCGCCACGCCAGGCGCCACGCGGCGAACCGCGCGAGAACGCAGACGGCCAAGGCGGCGTGCGCGAGCCCGACGAGCGAGGTAGCGGTGCCGAACCACGGCCAGAGCCCGAGAATGGTCAGCGCCACCGCGAGGAAGACTGCCGCGTGCAGCGCAGCCAAGATGCTCAACGTGACGCGAGGCGGCGCTGCCTGCGACATGCTGCCGCGCGATAGCACGCCACCCGCTTGGCGCAAAGACCGGCCTAAGCGGAGGCGAAGCCGCGGGATCCTCAGCCGTTCGCGTCGCGGGCGCGGCGGCGCAACGAGGAGAGGCCGGTCGCGATGGGCTCGCGGTGGTCAAACTTCGCTTCCAGGTCCGCGAGGCGGCGTTCGAGCTTGGTTTTGAGCTCTCCGTCGTCGCCGATCTTGACCAGACATTCGAGCAGGTTCCAGCGCAAGAGCCAATCATCGGGGAAGTGCCGTTCGAGCGCTTCGTGGATGCTCTCGAACATCGGGACCACACTCCTGCCATGGACGCGCTGCCAGCAGTCCAGCGCACGCTCATACAGCTGTTCGAGCTGCCGCTCGTCGGTCGGCAGCTGCCGCGCACGAGGAACCCGTGTCTCCGCAAAGTCGGTTTCCGGATGGAACGCCGCAACGCTGGCGCCTGCGAACGCCGTCTTCACGCCATCGGCAAAAGCACACTCGATGGGGCCGTGGTGCTCGAAAAGCGGCGCGTCTCCGGCGCGGACCATCAGGTCGCGCAAAGTCAGGATGCCTCGCGTCTTGCCGGCGTCGTGGAGCGTCGCGGAAAGGTAGAGCCCCGAGGCGAGCTCGAAGTGCAAGCGGGCTCCCGGCTCCCTCGCGCTGCGAACTCTGTCCGATGCGGTAGCGAGCGAGCCGCCGCCCGCGAGCGGGCCGAGGGCGAGCCCGTAGCCGGCGTCGGTACCGCCGCGCGGCGGCGAAACCAGCGCGCCATCGCGGGCGAGCGCCGTGCGGCCGCGAAAGCCGATGAAATGCGCGGTGCTCGGCCCGGCGAGCACCTGCGCAACGCGACCGATGACCTCGAGCCCGTCGAGGAGCTGGACGGTCGCTACCTCGCCGCTGTTTCGGGCTTGCTCGAGGGCATAGACGCCGCCCTTCGAGTAGGCAAGCGACTGCTCGGCCACGTCGAGAACGTCGTGGAGGTGTCGAAAGCTCGACGCCACGAAGAGCTGCGGCTGCGGGCGCGTGATGTCGTACTCGGCGTTCATGCACTCGGCGGCGAGCGGGAGCTTGTGCACGTCGTCTCGACGGCACGTGTGAGATTCCGCGAGCGAAGACAAAAGGCCCGCGCCGTACAGACGGTAGTCGCGTGGGGTGCCGATCAGCCCGTATTCGGCCGTCCACCAATACAGGCGCGAAAGTAGCGTCGCCTCGCTGACCTCCGCTGCGCCTTCCGTCGCGGCGCGAAGGCGCCGTTCGGCCGCGTTCACCTGGTCTAAGGTAGCTTCAGGGGATTCCTTCAGCTCGCTGAGAACGTAGATGGCGTCGTAGACGATGCTGTCGGTCGGCAGCGTGAAGGCGCGGGCGCCCATGGCGCCGATGCGACGCAGGAACGCCGCATACTCGGAGTCGACCAGAATCGGCGCGTGCCCCGCGGCTTCGTGAATGATGTCCGGGGCCGGCGTGTAGGCCAGGTGCTTGTGAGTGCGGATTTCCGCGGCGATCGGCAGCAGCCCGAGCGCCTGGAACTCCTGAAAGGCTCGCGGTGGAATGAAGCCGTCGACGCACACCGCGCCCCAGCCGAAGCGGGCCAGGCACTCGTCCACGTGCTCGATGCGAGGAACGCGGTCGACGCTGAGGCCTGTCGCGCGGAGGCCCTCGACGTACGCCGGGTGCGCGACGTGTTTCAGGTGGCCGTGCAAGTGCAAGAGCACGAAGCGCCACACTGCCTGTGCAACCTCGCCGTAGGCGTCGTACGCCTGCTCGACGACGTAGCAGCGAAGATGTGGCGGAATGCGTGAGCGAGAGCTTTGCACGGAGCTTGTCCTCGTCTAGTCTAGCGCGTGACAGTTGTGACGCATTCCTGGCAGGCCTCGGCGCGTGCGTTCCTCTTTCAGTGCGTCGCAAGCTTCGTTCTGCACGCTTGCGAGGCGAACGAAACGCGCTCGGAGCCTGATGCGGCGCCCCTGGCATCGGCAGCCTCGACGTCCGCCGAGCTCGACGAGCTCTCTCGTCGCACGCGCTACCTTCTCTTCACGGCGCACGAGCGAAGCCGCGGAACGCGCTACGCTTTGCCCGGCGAGACGCTGCCCGAGCGCTGCCCGGCGGACTCCACGGCGGACAAGGTGTCGCCGTTGATTTCCGTCGTCGACGTGCGTGCGGATGCGCGTGAGCTCATGTCCATCGAGCTCACGCGACGGCTCATGGGAGAAGCGCTGGACGATTGGAAGCGCCGCCATGGCGCTTCCGGCGAATCGCCACCGAGGTATCGGTCGCTGGAGCAGGCTCGCCGCGCCGTGGCGGAGCTCGGGGAGGTGCTCGAACGTCCCTACCGGCTCGTACTGCACGTCACGGACTACGCCGAGCCGCGCCTGATTCTCAAGCCGGGAGAGGCGAGGAGGCGCTGGGTCTCCGGCGCCCTCTCGGCTCGCCTCGTCTTGTACGAGGAGGAGCGCGGTACCGGCTGGTGCGAGACGAAGATGTCGGTACGAAACGACACAGCGGACATTCCGATTTCGTTGCGGCGCAAACCGGATGTGCAGGCTCGGCTGACGGCGGAGCTCGGAAGGGAAATGCGGGTCCGCGCGTGGGCCTGGCTAGGGCGAGAGAACGGCGCGCAATGAGCGAGTGGCCAGAGGCTTTCGAAGCCAGCGCTTGCCGTCCGTTGCGCCCGCGAGCGACCTGTGGCACGGCATGGTAATGCAGGTGCGCTGCGAGGCCTGCGGTCGCGGTTACTCGGTGCCCGACGTCCGCGTCCGGGGCCGCCGCGGACGTCTGAAGTGCCGTTGTGGTCACTCCCAGCGCATCGACGGTCGAACCTTGATACCGCCGCCCCCCGAGATTCCGAGCATGACCCTATCGGGCGCGCTGCCCGGCTCGCTCAGAGCATTTACGCTTGCCAGGCTCGCGCAGGCGATCTCGCAGCTGGAAGTGCGGGTTCAGCGCATGGCCGCTCAGCCCCTCCTTCTGGGTTTCGAACGCCTCACGGGCGAAGAGGAAGTCACGTCCAAGTTCGAGCGACCGGAGCCGCCACCGTCCGGCCTCGATTGGGAGTTCGGGCTCGACCCCGCCTCGGATCCGCTTGCCGCCAGTCTCTCTCCGACAGGGCCCGAGCCGGCGGACGCCAAGTGGGAACCAGCGCCGACGCGACTGTCTTTGCTAGGGGACGCCACTTCGCGCGACACGGATTCGCGTGCCGCGCAGCCGCCGCTTCCCGGCGCCTCCCTTTCCCCGCGGCCGGGGGCAATGACTCGAGTGGAGGTCCTGAGCCGGGCTTCGCGACCGCCTGGACCCGAAGTGTCGGTGCGAGCGAGCGACTCGACAGCTCCCACGGCGCACAGTCAAAGACCGCCGCCTTCCGTCTCGGGCGCGCGCCGTCAGTTTCGCTGGATCGCCGCGGCTCTCGCCGGCGTCGGAGGCGCGCTCATCATCATGGCGCTGTTTGGCACGGCGAAGAAACAGCCGCAGCACGCCGTGACCGCAGCGGCACCCCCGCGGGCCGGAGATATCCAACGTCCCTCGCCGCCGCGGGCGGTCTCTGTTCCCCAACCGCGTCCAACTGCGGCGCGGCCAGCGCTTGCTGTGCCCGAACCGGCCGGACTAGCGGAGCGATCGCAGGGGGCGCTGTCCGGCCAACCCGTGCTGCCGCCGCCCGCTCCCGACGGCGACCGGAGTCAGCCGGCCGGCGTCGCGGCGTCCAAGGGCGCGGTGGCTCTCGCGGCGGCCGGGGAGCCTGTTTCTCCCTTCGAGCGCCTCGATCTGCCGGTTCGCCCCGAACCGGCGCCGTCCGAGAGCGTCGCGAAGGACGGTTCGTTGACGTCTGCGCCTTCGAGCGACGCGGTGTCAGCCGGTGGCGCGCCGGACCTGCCGCCCGTCCCGGACAGCGCGCTGGTGGCGCAGGCGCTCGCCGGAGCCGCAGCGCGTGCCGCTGTTTGCGCGGAGCCCGGAGGATCGGGCGGAGCCGCAAGCGTTAGGGTCCTATTGAATCCGGCAGGTGGCGTGCTCCGCGCCACCGTGACCGATGCGCCGTTTGCCGGGACCGGCGTCGGAGCGTGCCTCGAGCGCCTGTTCCAGGCGGCACCGACGCCGGCATTCGCGGGTCGGACGCTGTCGACGGGGTACACCGTTTCCGTCCCGGCGCTCTGAGCACGACGCCGCCAGCGCCGGCGAGCTCAGGGTCGTCGGGGTTGACACGTAGATCCCCGTGCTTAGCTTCCACGCCGACCGCAAGGCCGCATCCGCTGACGGATCGGCAGGATCTCGAAGCATTGCGTGCCGCGCGGCACCGTGAACCAGCTGAGCCCATGCTCGGCGCACGGTCCAACAGCATTCACCTGAGTCATCAGCAAGGAGGACTATCATGCTCACCGTTTGGAGACCGTTTGGAGATCTATTTCGCGACGATTCCTTCGGCCGCGACTGGGACGACCTGTTCCGGGCGGCTGCGCCTCCAGCACGCGCGTTCAATCCCGCCGTGGACGTCTTGAACACGGAGAATGCGTACGTTCTGAAAGCCGAGCTACCGGGCGTGAACGCGGAGGAAGTCGACATTCAAGTGCACGACAACGTCTTGACCCTGCGAGGCGAACGCAAGTTCGAGGACAAGAGCGAAGCCGAGGGCTACCATCGCGTGGAACGACGGTACGGTAGCTTCGCCCGTTCCTTCACGCTGCCCGAAGGTGTCGACGACGACGCGATCGAGGCGGCCCTGGAGAATGGCGTTCTCACCATTCGCGTTCCCAAGCCCGCCGCTCGGCAGCCGCACAAGATCGCCGTTTCGAGCGGTGGACTCGTGGACAAGGCCAAGAAGCTCTTCACCAAGCCCAAGAACGGTTCCGAAGAAGCGGCACAGCCGGCAAGCTGAGCTTGCCGATCCTTGCGGCGGCGTCTCGAAGCGCGGCAGGAAGGACTCCTGTCGCGCTTCGGCGTCTTGGGATTCTCGTCCGCGCATCGCCTCGACCCTGCTCGGTAGGCCGAATCCGAGCCGGAGAATTTTGCGCGTGGTCCGATCGATGCGAACCCCGCTCGGCTGAGCCCGCTCGGAGGCGCCGAGCGCGAGGCAAAACGAAAAAAACCATCGAGTTACCCCTAGGGGTGATGCGAGCGCGATCCGATTCACGCAAAGTCGATACTCGTCATGACGCTGTCCAGCGAAGCGGCTGAATCGGTCGAATCCCTGACGGCGGGGGATGTATCGCGTTTGCTCGAGGTGGACCTCACGACCGTTCATCGGTGGGTGCAACTCGGTTACATGCGTGCGCGGCGAACGGCGGGGCGTCATCTGCGCTTCCACCGCACGGAAGTGGTGCGTTTCCTCCGGCGTACCGGCTGCGCCGTACCCGATCAGCTGGGCGAGGTCCCGCCGCGTGTGCTCGCGATGGGTTACCGTCACAAGGACGCGCGTCTTGCGGCGCTTTCGCGTTCGTGCCGCGTCGACTTCTACGACAGCCTGTTCGGCGGAGTGATTGCCGCCTCCTCGGCCAGCTACGAAGTCGTGGCGATTCACCTCGATCAGTTCGCCCTGGTTCAGGTGCTCGACTTGGTTGCTTCATTGCGAAGCTGGCCGTCGACGACGGGACTGATGATCCTTGGAGTATCGGCGCGGCAGCGCCACCGGCAGCTCTTCGTGCGCCGGGGAGCGGACGCCGCGATGCGCGAGGTCTCGACCTTGGAGCCCACGATTCAATGGCTCGCCGGCTGTGGCGAGCGTCCGGCGCGGGTCGAGTGCACGATGGCCGAGGATCCGTCGGTACGGCTGAGGCTTTCGGCGCACTGACCGAGCGATCGCGTTCGCCGCCAAGGGCGAACGCGTACCGTTCGGTTCATTCGTATCCGGGTCGATCCGGGGGCGGAACGATGGTTTCTTCGCCCTCCGCAGGCTGCGATTTCCCCGGCGCCCT
>DASWGX010000659.1:0-3130 GCA_036393455.1 Polyangiaceae bacterium | reverse complement strand
CCCTACTCGTCGACGGTGCCGCCGCCGTGGACGTTTCCTTGCTACCGAAGTTCGGCGCAGAGCAAATGATTGACGCCTACGTGCAAAACGCAGGACCGCGGAATCTTGCCGCGCCGGCGCGGTTCACCGATCGAGTCGCTGCCGGCGCCCTGTGGCAGCGCGCCGTGGAAGTGCCTGCAGGCGTCTACTACGTCGTCGCCGACCATTCCTCCGTCCTCGGCGCGACGGCGCCCGATGCCGCCGACGGAGCCGCCAAGGTCGACTACCTGATTCAGTTGGGCGACGCGCGGTGACGACGCCCCCGCCGCCCGCGACGACGCCCCGGGCTTCCGCCAATGGGCGGTTGCCCGATGACGCCCACGCGGGTATGAGGGGCACCGGTCAAACCACGTACCCTGCCTTGCAAAAGAACCGACTTCGATACGCCTTCTGGGCACTCTGGTTCGTCTGCGTTCCGCTGGCCCTGGCCTGGCTTACGACGACGCTCCTCGCACCCGGCCCGGGCGCGTACCCGGAGGGCTTCTGGGGGCAGCTCAGGTGGTTGGTTCAAGACCAGCAAGTGCCGGCGTTGATCGTCTTCTTCACGCTGTACGACATCGTCCTTTATCACTACCGGCACTCGCTGCCGCTCGCGGGCCCCGCGGGCGTCGCGGGCCGAACGGATCTGCCCGCGGAGTCGCGGCGCGCCTACGAGCACGCGGGCCATCTGATCGAGGAGGTCAATCAAATCCTGCGCCGGCATCGCGCCGCGGTCGAGCGCGCCGTGCCCCTGCGCGTCAGAGAGGAAATCGCCGCCTCGCTCGAAGATCTCGAAGGCACGATGAAGACAGCGCCGTTCGACGAGCGCTCCTTCCAGGAGCGCTATGAAAGCGCGCACCGGCTGGTTCAGAAGACGCTGCACCCCTGGCAAAAGAGCGCCGTGCGCGAGTACGCAGAGTCCATCTTGATCGCCGTGGGCGTGGCGCTCTTGCTCAGGGCGTTCGTCGTGGAAGCCTTCAAGATACCAAGCGGGTCCATGCTGCCGACGTTGCAGATCCAGGATCACATTTTCGTGAACAAGTCCGCCTACGGCCCCACCGTGCCGTGGACGGAGCTACGCCTGCTCGCCGATCTGCCGCCGAAGCGCGGGGACGTCATCGTCTTCGAGTATCCGGACGAAAATCCGCGTAACGAAAGCCAAGACTACATCAAGCGCGTCATCGCGCTGCCGGGCGACGAGCTGCGCGTGGAGGGCGGTCACCCGATCATCAACGGCTGGACGGTGCCGAGCTGCCGCGTCGACAGCTACGAATTCTTCGAGGGTGAAGAGCTCGGAACGAAACGAGGCGAGTTGTTCGTGGAGTACTTGGGCGACTATGCCTACCTCACGCTCTTCGAGGACGATCGTTCGGACGGCAAGCAAGGCCCGTACTACGTCAAGTCCCACGAGGTCTGGGTGCTCGGAGACAATCGCAACAACAGCAGCGATTCACGCGCGTGGTTCGGCGGTCGCGGCAGCGGCGTACCGTTCCCGAACATCAAGGGTCGCGCCATGTTCGTCTGGCTCAGCTTCGCGTCCAACGGAAGCATGACATTCGACCGCTTGTTCACCAACGTCATGGGCAAGCCGCGGCTGCCCAAAGGCGCGCCCGACGACGTCGTCCAGCGCATCGAGCAGTGCTTGCGCGAGCGTCCGAGCGAGACCGTGCCGCCCCCGCCGCGCCAGCAGGACGAGCGGCGAGCGGCGGAAACCTCCCATCCGGACGAGTGACGATCGGCTCGCGCGGCCTCGAGCGCCGCGGACACGACTGGCCCCTAGGGCCGCCTCGGCCGGCTCGGGAAGAGCCGCCGTCGGACGCGCAACGGGTGCCAGCTCCCGATCCTGCGGTCGAGGCTCGAAGCGTGCGGCGGCAGGCCGCGGGCGGGCGCGGGCGTCGCCGCGCTCGAGCGCGCCGCTCGCTCGGCCTTGAAGAGCCCCGAAAGGAGGATGGCGAGACCGATCGCGTTGGTCCGAGCCGTCATGCGGAGGTTGTACGCAACCTGCCCGCGATTGCTTCCTGGCCGGGACGCGCCGCGGCTCGGGGTCCCGTCAATCCGCGGGCGGAGGCCTTCGGAGGTCGATGCCGAGCGATTCGGCGAGCTTGCGCGCGGCCGAGCGACGCCGAGACGCCACGATGAGCGCGACGGCCCAGGCCGCGTCGACGCTGAAGCCCCCGAGCCGGATCGAGTCGGAACCGAGCTCGAACCGGAGCGCCACGTACAAGAAGCCGTAGCCGAGGACGAGCTTCGCCATGCAAGCCCAAATGGCGAGACTATACGCGCCGGCTTCGCGGTCGCGCCACGCTTCGAAACGATCCGGCGGCACGTGCGGGAAGTCTTCGGGCGACCGTCCCTTGACGTCGAGCTTTCGCACCGTGGACAGGACCAGGAAGATCACGGCGACCACGTCGAGAACGCTCGGCTGACGGGGAAACCCTGTCATCGGCGTGAGCGCGAGCGTGGAGGCATGAGCTCGCGTATCGTAGCGTCTTGACCGCGGACCTCAACGCGAAATACCCGGGCACCGAGTCACCCGAGCGGCGCATGGTGTGCTGGGGCGAGCTCGTTTGGGACTTTTTCGGCGACTTCTGCAACGACTTCCGCGACGAGGGGCCGAGGCTCGGCGGCAGTGCCGCGAACGTAGCCTATCATTTGCGCCGCCTGGGAGCGGGCGTCGACCTCGTTTCACTGGTCGGTGCCGACGAGCTCGGTAACCGCGCCGTCGCCGACCTCACGCGAAACGGCGTCGGAACAAGGCTCATGCAGCGCGACGCCGGCGGCGCGACGGGTGCCGTGCGCATCACGCCGTCCCCGGACGGGCCCGACTTCGAGCCACGCTTCGAACGCATGAGCCGCGCGCGCTTCAGTGAGCTTCGCGTCGAGTCGCGTGCCAGCGACACGTTCCGGCGCGCCGACGCCGTTTGCTTCGCGGCGGTCGCGCAGGGCACACTTCTCGCCGCGGGTCCGCTGGCCGAAGCGCTGGAGCTCGCGAGCCCCCGCTGTTTGCGCTTTTGCGATTTGAATCTACGGCCGCCAACGGCTGATCCGGGCGCGGTCCGGGCGTTCGCCGATCTGTCGGACGTCGTCAAGGTCAACGTGCACGAGCTCGCCG
>DASWGX010000658.1:0-3100 GCA_036393455.1 Polyangiaceae bacterium | reverse complement strand
GAGGCTGCCCCCTGCGAGGCCGTCGAGGCGGTGGCGCGAACCTTGCGCCACATGCGAAGCACGCTGGGCGTCTCGCGATCGACGCGGACGCGCTGATAGCCGGAAGGCATTCTGCCGCCGAAGCCGTTGTACTTGATCACGTAGGTTCCGAGCCGCGCGTTGGCGAAGAAGGCTTCCACGAGCGCGACGTCTCTCCGGTACCGCGCGACGCTGAGCTCCACGTCCTCGTCCAGGTGCTCGTCCGATCCGAACAGATTTTCGCCGAAGGGATTGTAGAGGTAGTACGCGTCGGCCTCCGGGAGCGGGCACTCGCTCACGCTGCCTTGCACGAAACGAACGCGGTCGTCGACGCCGAAGAGCCGCGCGAGGGCGCCGGCAGCCTGGACGAGCCGCGGACGCTGCTCGATTCCCGTGAAGGCACAGCGACCGCGGAGCGCGGCCGCGACGCAGAACTTCCCGGCGCCGGACCCGATGTCGACGACCGTCTTTGCTCCCGCGGCGTCGAGCCACTCCGCGGCCCGCAAAGCGACGACGAGCGGTGTCCAGTGCTGGTGCGACACCAGCCTGAGCTCGTAGGGAAGAAACCGATCGAATGAACGTTCGTTCGGGCAGATGCCGGCCCGGATCGCGGCGGCCACGCGCTCGGCAGGCGGTCCGCCCGTGATCGAATCGATGTTGGGGCCCTCGCCCGAGCCGCCGACCAGGCGCAAGTGATTGGGTTTCACCGAGACTCCATCCGCCCCAGGAGCCTGAGCAGACCGTCGAGAACCGTCAGGGGGTGCGGCGGACAGCCGGGGACATAGAGGTCGACCGGAATATCCGAAGGGACGCCGCTGATCGCCGGGCTCCCCGCGAAGGGGCCGCCGCTCACTGCGCAAGCGCCGACGGCGATGACGAGCTTGGGCGCGGGCACGGCCGCGTACGTTGCTCGGAGCGCAGACTCCATGTTTCGCGTGACCGGACCGGTCACGACGATTCCGTCGGCGTGCCGCGGCGACGCCACGAATTGGATCCCGAAGCGTCCGAGATCGAAGACGACGTTGCCGAGCGCGACGAGCTCCGCCTCGCAGCCGTTGCACCCCCCCGCGGAGACTTGCCGGAGCTTGAGCGAGCGTCCGAAGAGCCTTTGCATGCGCGCGTCGAGTCCCTTCGCGAGCACGATTTCCTCGTCCGACAGCACGAGCTCTTCGCGGCGCCGCACCGATAGCCGATGGTCGTTCGTGAAACGAACCGCGCCGGTCGGGCAGGCGTCCTCACAGATGCCGCAGAAGAGACAGGCGCCGAGATCGAGCCGCAGCGGCGGCGCAACGATCGCTTGCGTCGGACAAGCGTCCGCGCACTCGCGACAGCCCTCGTCGCAACGCGACGGCGACAGCACCGGGAGGCCTCGAAACTGTTGCGGCAGCTGCGGGGCACTGCCGGAAAGTGCAAGGGTTTGGCGCCCCTGCCGCAGGCGGGCTCGAATCAGCGGGATCACAGGTCGTGCCCCGCGTAGGAGAGATTGAAACTCTTGTTGCACAGAGGAAAGTCGGAAATCGGGTTGTTCCTGAGCGCTACGCCGAGACCGAACCAATTGTGGAACGACGGATCGACGATCTTGTAGGCGCGAAGGTGTCCCCGTGCGTCGGTGACGGCGACGTGGGCGATCTCTCCGCGCCAGCCTTCGACCAAGGCCACGACCATGCGACCCGGCGCCGCGGCACCCACCTCTGTGGCGAGCGCACGGGTGGCGAGCGCACGGGCGGGCAGAGCTCGGAGCTGCTGCTTGACGAACGCGAGCGAGCGCCGCACTTCGAGCCGGCGCACGAGCGCGCGCGCCATCACGTCGCCGGTTTTCGCGACGGCCACCGGTAGCTCGGCCGAGACAAAGACGCCCGCCGGGTGGTCGTGGCGAACGTCTCGCGCGACGCCGCTCGCGCGGGCCACGACGCCGACGAGGCCGAGCTCGCGCGCGGTCGCCTCGGAGACGAAACCCGTGCGCTCGAAGCGCGCGAGCACCGACGCCGCATCGAACATCAGGTCGGCGACGGCTTCGAGCTCGGCTTCGTCTCGCGCGATCCGGTCGAGAAAGGCGGCGCGCGTCGAGTCGTCGAGACCGCGGCGAACGCCGCCGGGGAGCAACAGGCCGCGCCCGTACCGATTGCCGGAAAGCTCCATGAGAAGGTTCAAGAAGTTGCCGCGCAGCCGTCCGAAGTACGACGCGGCCGGGAGGTACGCGACGTCGCCCGCGAGCGCGCCCAGGTCGCCGATGTGATTGGCCACGCGCTCGAGCTCGAGCAGAATGCCGCGAATGGCGGCGGCCGCGACCGGCGCCTCTGCTCCGGCCAGGCTTTCCATGGCCGTGCAGTACGCGAGTGCGTGGCCCACCGCCGTGTCTCCGGCGATCGACTCCGCGATCACGAGCCGCCGCGCGGGCGAGCTTTCGAGCAGCAAAGCTTCGGCGCCGCGGTGCTGGTAGCCGAGACGAATCTCGAGCGACAGCACTTCTTCGCCGTGGCACTGAAAGCGAAAATGGCCCGGCTCGATGATGCCGGCGTGCACCGGCCCGACCGCAACCTCGTGGACGCTCGCGCCTTTCACCTGGAAGAAGCGGTGCGCTTCGCTTCCGCCCGCGCCGTTCGATCCGCCTGCCACGCCGGGATGCTGGCGGAGCGGCTCGAGCGCGGGGTGTCCGACGATGAGAGCGCCGTGCTGCTCGTGAAGCTCGCGCTCGAACGCCTGCGCTTGAGGTAGCTCGGACGCGAGCGACGGCAGCGCGCTGCCCGCGGCCACTCTGGTGCGAAGGACGCGAAGCGCGACCGCCGCGTCGTCCGCCAACACGAGCAAGACCTCGAGCCCGCCGGCGTCCGGAAGCCCGAGGAGCGCCACAATCCGATCGCCCGCCAGGCACGCGTCCACGGCCGCCCGCCGCAGAGCTCCGGGCTCGACGACGGGGACGTCCTCGACGCGAAAGCCGGCCGCGTTCCGAAAGCTCGGAAGACTCTGCTTGCCCCGCTCCGCGAGCACGGCTTCCGCTTCAGCCAAGACCGCCTCCGAGCAGCGCCGCCGTCTTTCGAAGCGCCTCCGACAGGGGAGCCGGGACGTACACTCCCAGCACCAG
>DASWGX010000657.1:0-5388 GCA_036393455.1 Polyangiaceae bacterium | reverse complement strand
CGACCGCGGAGAGCGCATCGGTCTGGCGCGGGAGTTTCGTTACGCCGTCGAGCATCGGATCGATCGCGTCCCGCCCGATGTGTTCGCGGACTGTCCTCGGACCCCGCGCGAGCTCGAGCCGCAAAACCAGGTCGCGGCGCTCCACAACGGCATGATAGCTCCGCTGATTCCGTACGGGATCACCGGCGCGCTCTTCTACCAAGGAGAGTCGAACGAGGACACCGCGACGACCTACCGTGATCGGTTCACGGCGATGATTCGCGACGTTCGCACCCGCTGGGGTCAGGGACAGTTTCCGTTCTACTTCGTCCAGCTCGCGAATTTTCGCGCCAACTCCCGCTGGGCCGTGTTGCGTGAAGCGCAACACGCTGCGCTCGGCGAGCCGAATACGGCGATGGTGACGGCGATAGATCTCGGCGAACCGCTCGACATTCACCCGCGCGACAAGCGCTCGGTCGGCGAGCGGCTGGCCGGCGTCGCCCTCCGCCGGCACTATGGCTTTCTCGATTGTGCCGCCGATGGTCCGCGGCTTTCCCGAGTCGACTTCGAAGGATCCCGCGCACGCGTGCACTTCGAGCACGCCGACGGATTGCACAGCGCGGACGGTGAACCGGTTCGCGGCTTCGAGCTTGCCGGCGCCGACCGGCGCTTCTTCCCGGCGCGGGGAAGCATCGATGACGTGAACGTAATAGTCGCGAGCGACGAGGTCCGGGTCCCGGTCGCCCTTCGCTACGCGTTCACCGACGATCCCGAGGTCAACCTGGTGAACGGCTCCGGGCTGCCTGCGTTGCCTTTTCGAACGGACGGGTGGTGACACGAAGCGACGTTTCGACGGCGAGCGACTTTCCTTGCGCGATCCATCGCGTAGCGTTTCCCAAAGTAGTCGCTGCTCGCCGCTTGTGCGCGGGCATCGTCCCACGCTCCCACATGCGCTGACACTCGCGCACGCCGTCTACCGCTCGCGGTTTGCGCGGGAACTTCGGCCCTGCCATATCCAATAGTCACGGCACGAAGTGGTTGTGCAAACCGAACGGAGCGGTGAAAGGCCGAGCATGAAGCGCAGGGAGCGTAGGCGAATGGTGAGGGTGGTCTGGGCGTCATCCGCGCTGGCGGTTTCGATTGCGTGCGCCGTTCAAGAACAGGGCGCGCCTGTGGGCACGGGCAGAGCGCTCGAAAGCGGCGGCATGGACGGCGCGGGCGGCGCCGGGGGAGAAGGCAGCGATGACGGCACGACCACCGGCGTGGGAGGGACGAGCGCGTCCACGACCACGACCGATAGCGGGATGGGCGGCAGCGCGACGAGCGCCGTGGCGAGCTCGAGCGGCGGTACTGGCGGCACCGCGGGCACGGGAGGCAGCGCCACCGGTGGCACCACGGGCGGTACGGGCGGCGCCGGCTGCGAAGACGGCGATTGCTGTCCGGACGACCCGGACAAAACCGATCCTGGCGCTTGCGGCTGCGGCGTTCCCGACGACGACGCGGATGCGGACACCGTTGCGGACTGCGACGACGCGTGTCCCGATGATCCGGACAAGGCCGACGCCGGCTCGTGCGGCTGCGGGCTCGCGGAAGGACCGGGATGCGACGGCCTGATCGAGGCGCTCGTTCACCGCTATAGCTTCGACGGGTCCAATAGCGAAGCCACGGACTCGGCGGGCAGCGCCGACGGCACGATCTTGAATACCACGCTTTCCGGCGCTGGTTTTCTGGACCTTGCCGGCACCACGAGCGATGAATACGTCGATCTGCCGAATGGCATCGTTTCGAGCCTGAGCGACGCCACGTTCGAGGCATGGGTCACCTGGACGGGTGGTTCCGCCTGGCAGCGCGTCTTCGACTTCGGATCCAATCAGGGCGGGGAGGACGCCCAGGGTACCGGCGAAACCTATCTGTTCCTGACGCCGCGGCACTCGAACAGCAGCGGCGTGCTGCGCGTCGCGTTCAGCACGGACGGCAACGCCAACGAGACGCAGATAAACGCCGCGGCGGCGCTGGCTCTAGATCGAGAAACCCACCTCGCGGTCGTCGTCGACGCCGGCAACCAGATCGTCCTCTACATCGACGGGGTGCTCGAGGCCTCGGTTTCGTTCTCCGGACAGCTCTCCGACATCATCGACGTGAACAACTGGCTCGGCCGCTCGCAATTCCCCGATCCGGATTTTCAGGGCTCGCTGAACGAGTTTCGCATCTACGATGCGACCCTGTCCGCCGCCGAGGTCGCGAAGAGCTTCGAAGCAGGTCCGGACCCCGCTTTTCTGGATCCGTAGGCTCGCGGCCCTTTACCCGCAGCAAGGCACGCTCAAAGGCTCTTGCCGTCGAACGGTGTCACTTCGAAGTCCGAAAGCTCGACCTCGTCGAGACAGCGCACGTTCACCATGTACACCTGCGCTCCCTGACGGCCGGTGCCCGTGCCGAAAGACTGCACGCCGCAGCTACGGCAGAACAAGTGATGAACGTTCTTGGTATTGAACTGATAGTCGACGAGCTCGTCCTTGCCGGACAAGAGCTCGAACTCGTCGGCCGGGACGAAGTTCAGCAAGAAACCCTTCTTGGAGCAAATAGAACAGTTGCACTGCATCACGCGTTCGAGGTCGGTCGTGACCTCATAGCGCACCTTGCCGCAGTGACAGCCCCCGGCGTAGGTTCTCTTCTCGGGCATGCGCCAGGCTCAAACATTGCGGGCGGTGGAGGTCAAGCCGCGCCCGGCGCCGGTTGAACCGACCCCTTCGCTCGCCTATGCTGCGCCGGTGACCTCGCTACGCACGCTTTCCACGCCCGCGCTGGCCCTGGCGGGCTTTTTGATCACCCTCGGCGCGGGGGCCTGGACGTCCCAGGTGCGGTTTTCGACGCGTGTGCACGACCATTCGTTTCACGAGACCGCCGCGAAGAGCAGCGACTGCGTGCTGCGCTACCGGCTCTACTTCACGGCGCCGCCCGGGGGGTACTCGAGCCGGAGCGAAGGGCTGAACTACTATCGCTTTCGAGCCCATCTCAAGTTCGCGAGCGGCAAGGTCTTCACGACGCCCGTGTTCGGCAATCGCGCGCCGGGAGAGCGCGTTTACGCTCGCGATCACGACACGCGTGACGACGCCTGTTGGGCGAGCACGGAACAGAAGGTGGTTGGCCTCGACGTCGAGGCCTGCCGCGGGCAGCGCTGCACGCCGCGGCCGCTGCCGTAGAGCGAGCGCCTGTATCCGCCCAAACGGGTTCGCACCTGCTTCCGGCGTACGTCTCGGCTGCACGCCCGGCGAAGAGCCCTAGCTCGGCGAAAGCGCCGTCACGTCGCGTGCTTTGCGGCGCGCCGTTCGAGCTCGCGGACGAGCGCTTCGAGGGCGCCCCGATCGACGCGAAGCTTCGACGGGTGCGGGTGGCAGCGAGCGAGCTCGAAGTCCAGGCTTTCGTCGCGGTGTCCCGCCAGGTGAACGACCAGCGCCGTGGAGGTTTCCGGCGGCGAGCCGTCGAGTGTGTTCTCGAGCTCGACCCAGAGCGGAAGGCCCGTGCTTTCGTGAAGCCAGCGTCGCATGCCGGCGGAGTATGCTCGCGCCTCGTCCGGCGGCAGATAGTCGCGCATCAGAGTCTGGTAGGCGCACGCGGTGCAATCCCCCGCGCGCGGCAACATGTCCGGAACGTGCGAGGCGCGAGCGCGCACGACCTTTGGCGGCGCGCCCGCGGCTGCGAGCGAGTCCCAGGCTGCGAATGCGACCTCCAGCCTTTCGATGCGCGCCGCTTGGCCGGGCCAGACGCACGCCCTGAGCCAGTTTCGGGCCTCCTCGCTGCTCGCGTCGAGCGGCGACGCGTCGTAGCCGAGGCGTGACCGCACGCACGGCAACGCGCCGACGAGGGGCGCGCCGAGCTCGTCCTGCCAGATGAACGGCAACCGGTCTCCGAGCAAGTTGAGCCCAGCGCTCGCGCCGACATCGTACAAGTCGAGGTCGAGACCGGAGAACGCGCGACCGAGCAGCGACGCCGGCCATAGCCAGGCAACGGCGCGCGTCGTCTCGTTCGTCTGCACCGAACGCTCGCGCAGGGTCTGCCACAGGTCGTGGTAGTCGTCCGAAAGCGCGCTCGCGAGCGCGGCGGCGTCGAGCAGCTCCGGTCCGGCGTCTCCGACGACGGCCGCGTGGAGCGGATGACTCGGCCCTTCGCGAAGCGCCGAGGCGCGGAGCGCGGCGAGCAGCAGCAGCGGGCGATCGTAGCCGGCGAAAAATCGGCGGCCCGCCCACGCGGCGTCGAGGCGGACGTCGAGGCCGCGCTCGAGCTCTTCGCTCAGGAGCTCGAGCAGGCGCGCGTAGACGGGCACCGACTCGGCGACGAAGCCTCGCTGCGCTTCGAGAGCGGCGCCGAGCCCGTGAGTGGGTCGAGCGGCGTCGTTCATCGGCGTGCCCCCTGCGATTCTTGCGGTTTCGAAGCGACGTCGAACAACACCGGGCTGCCCTCGAAACTCTGGGCGCTCTTGACGAGAATCGTCGTCGGCAGGTTGGCGAGCAGACTGTCCATGTGTTCGAAGAACGGGTCGGCGGGCTCGCCGCGCTCGGGAAGCCTGAGCCCGATGATGGCGAGATCCGCGTCCGTGCTTTCCCGGTTCATCAGGGCTGCGATGGGCTCCCCGGCGCGCACGATGACGCGAGCTTGGGCGGGTAGCCGCGCTTGGCCCAGCAGGCGAGCCATGGCTCGCTCGGCTCGCGGACGATCGGCGTCGTGCTCGACCACGGTGACCACGGTGACGTGCGCCTTGCGGAAGCGCTCGTCGGCGGTGATGAGAAACGCGAGCAGGAGCATCAGCCCACCATTGCCTCGGAGCCCGCCCCACCAGATCTGAATATGGCGGTGTGCGCCGAAACCCTCGGGACGGTGCCGGACCAAGAGCAGCGATCTGTCGAGGAGCACCAGGTCCCTCAGGGCGTCGACGTACGCGGCCGCGCGCTCCGGCTTGTTCGGCCAGCCGAGCATCACGGTGTTCGCCTCGAAGTTGCCGACGCCGTAGGACTGCGCGACGTTCACGATGCCGCGGTAGATATCGTCGGCGACTTCTACCCGGTAGAAGACGTGCGGGAATGCGGCCGCGATTCGGTCGTCCATGCGCTTGAGAAGCTCCGCCCGCCGCGCCTGATTTTCTTCCACGCTGCCGCGCAGCAGAAAAAAGTACGTCACGATGCCGCGATCCTGGACGATGCTGCTGCCGAGCTCGAGCAGGTGCGCTCGCTTTTCGACCTCGCCGCCCATGATGACGAGGTTCGGGCGCCAGTTTTGCGGATGAAAGCCGGTTCGGTGCAGGCGCTGCAGGCCCGTGCGCACGAGCGCCGACCAAATGCCGTGACGGGCGTCGCCGTAGGTGGTGCCGAGCGCGCGCCGCTCCACGAACGCGAAGATCAAGCCGCACAGCACCAG
>DASWGX010000656.1:0-5035 GCA_036393455.1 Polyangiaceae bacterium | reverse complement strand
TACGACCCTGAAAAAGTCGAGCCCATGAGGGTGTGACGGCGGCGCCGGAGGAGCCCGCGCTGCGGCGTCCCATGTACGAGACGCGAGGTGACGAAAATTGAAGCAATGTGACTCAATGTGGATCACGGAAAGGTCGAAGTGAATCACAGGGAGCAGAAAACCAAGCTGACGAAGCTGCCGGAAGCGAAGAAAAGGGGGTTCAAAGAAACGCTTGCGCCGTGCTACCGTGCCGCCTCATGTCACGAGATGGCGCGCGCAGCCCTTTGGTTGCCGGGATTTTACTGACTTGCTTGGCTTTCGGGGTTGCCGGTGGCTGCTCAGGCGGAGCTCAGTCCCCGGACTCGTCCTCGAGTGGTTCGGGCGCGGGCGAGGACACGACGGGTAGCGGGGCCGGTGAGAATTCCGGCGCATCGAGCTCCACGGGTACCACCTCGGGTACCACCGATGGCGGCATGGAAGGTTGCACGGCGGGCTCCGAGGGCTGCGCTTGCTACCCGAACGAAACCTGCGACGACGATCTCGTCTGCCTATCGGGGCTCTGCGTGGACGCGGGCAGCGGCGCGAGCAGCGGGGCCGGCGGCACGACAGGTAGCAACGGTTCGATGGCCGGCGCAGGCGCCGCGACCGGTCCGGGCGCTTCCGGCAGCACCACGACCGGAGCAGGCGGCGGGGCGACGGGAGCGGGCGGTACGGGCGCAGGTGGCGACGAAGTCACGGACGTGCAGATCATCGACAACTTCGGCAGCTGCGACAGCAACATCGCGCGGGTCGCCGGCAGAGACGGCTTCTGGTACGTGTTCGGCGACAACGACGTCAACCTCACGCCGAACACGACGGGCGCGAACCCACAGCCTGCCGCGAGCGCCCCGCCAACGCAGTTCTCGGACAGTAGCTGTGCGGCGTGGGCAACCGGCGGCTGCGCACCCGCCGCCGATGCGTGCACTTTCGGCGGCGTCGGCTTCGCTTTCAGAGCCGACGAAATGCCGTATAGCATCGCGGGCAGCGCGGGCCTGTCCTTCGACTTCGAAGGAGACGATCTTTTCATGCTGGTATACATGACCCAGGGGCGAGTGTACGGCGCCTCGGTGCCCGGCTCGCCCGGCGGGCGCAATCCCCGCACCTTGAGCTTCGCCAGCCTCGCTCCACAGCAAGGCTCCGAGGGGACGCTGCTCGATCTGAGTCAGGTCATCAAAATCGAGTTCACGACGACCATTCCTTCGATGTTCGGGCAGGCCGTCTGGAACGTACGGCTCTACTGACCTGCTCTAGCGCGGGGCTTGTCCGCCAAGCTCTTGGATCAACGCGCGGTTCGCTTCTGGAAACTCGAGCTCGCGCAGGCGCTTCGGTTCCACCCAGAGCGCGTCCGCGACTTGCTCGAGCCGCGCTTCGCCGGAAACCCAGCGGCAATCGAACGGCGACAGTACGACGGCGCGATCCGCGTAGGCGTGCTCGATGCTGGCGCGCTCGCGGTAGGCGCGGCACACGACGCCGGTTTCTTCCCTGACCTCGCGCTCGGCGCAGGCCGCGAGAGTCTCGCCGGGCTCGGGCTTGCCGCCGGGAAATTCCCACATTCCGCCGAGGTGCGCGGCTGCGCGTCTCCGCGTCACCAGCACGCGCCCGTCGCGCCACACGAGCGCGATCGCCACCGCGATTTGCGGCGCGGTCATGGCCTCCGAGCGCCCAGGAGTTCGGCGAGCCTGCGATGCACCGACGGCATGGCCAGGGCGCGAAGCTCCTCGAGGGAGCAAAGGCGGGCGGCGCTCGCGCGCAGCCGGGGCTTCTGCGCGGCGCGCAGGCGGACGGCGTCGAGCGTGAAGCGATGGCGCGTGATGGTGTACTTGAGGGTGGCGATTTTTTCGGCGCGTTCGACGTCGATGGCCGTTGCTTCGCGCGCGGCGCGGCGCGCCGCGGCAAGCGACGTTTCGCGCGCGCGGCGTTCCACGTGGGGAAAGACCCAGAGCGAGGCCCAACGCGCCGCGCCGGACGGCGTTTCGACGACCAGCACGCGCGCGCCGTGTTCGATCACCGACGCGGCGACGTGGTGGACCGTCGCGGGCGCGCGCGGCGGCAGCTCCGGGAAATCGCGCGCACGGTCGAGCGCGCGGGCCCTGCACCGTGACGACCACGGGCAGTCGCCGCAGCGCGGGGAGCGGGCCGTGCAGAGCGTCGCGCCGAGCTCCATCAACGCCTGATTCACGCTTCCGGCCTCGCCCGGCACAGCGGCGAAGCGTGCGGCGAGGTCCCACAGAGTGCGTTTGAGCGTCGCGCGCGCGGGGTCGCCGCTCAGGGCAAAGGCGCGGCAGAGCACGCGCTCGACGTTGCCGTCCACCACAGGTGCCGCGACGCCGTAGGCGATGCTGGCGACCGCGCCCGCGGTGTACGCTCCGACGCCGGGAATGCCGCGCAAAATCGTGGGATCTCGAGGAACCACCGCGGCGTAGTCGCGCACGACGAGCCGCGCCGCTTGGTGCAAGCGCCGCGCACGCGCGTAGTAGCCGAGGCCTTGCCACGCGTGCAGGACCGCGCTTTCGGGAGCGTCGGCCAGGGCCCGCAGCGTGGGAAACCGGCGCATCCAGCGCGCATAGTAGTCGAGCACCGTCTTGACCTGCGTCTGCTGGAGCATGACTTCGCTTACCCAGACGGCGTACGGGTCGCGCGTTTTGCGCCATGGAAGCGGTCGCTTCGCGCGCGCGAACCAAGCGAGGAGCGCGGCTCTGAGCTCGGTGACGTCGGTGACGCCGGTCCACGTCGAGCTTGGCCGCGCCGGGGCGGGCTTCAAGGCGTACCGACCCGCTCGTGCAGCGCTCCCACGTTACGCTCCCAGTTTCGGCCGTCGAAGGCTTCGACGCCGAAGGACGCTGCGGCGTCGCCGTCCAGGCAGCGCACGTTGACGTCGACGTGGTCCGGATGGGAACGCGGTGTGTAGAACGCTTGCACGCCGCACACGCGGCAGAACGTGTGCCGAGCCTTCATCGAGTTGAACGTATAGACGGTCAGGGCTTCGGCACCTTGCGAAAGCTCGAAGTCCGAAGGGTGCACGATCAGATGCAACAGGCCTTTCTTGCGGCACACCGAGCAATTGCACTCGAGCGCCGTCGAGCTCCGTTTCCGTACGCGGAAGCGGACGCGCCCGCAGTGGCAGCCCCCCGAGAGCCAGACGGGGGCGGAGGAAGCACTGGTCTGCTGCATGCGCGCGCGAGCCTATCACCTCGGCGCCCCGGATCCGCGCCGGATCCGGCGGTTCGGTCCGAGGCCCGGCCCGCTCGACCGGCGCTCTTCGTCGGTTGCGGGCTTGCTTTTCGGCCCGCGCGGTCCGAGACCCGCGGCCTGGCATCGTCTAAGCTATCGGGCGATGCCGGACAAGAAGGAGTACAAGCTCGAATCGCTCCGCACCGACGGCTGGTTCGAGCGGATCGGCGAGGGCATCGGCAGTTTTCAAGCGCTGTGCGAAATCATTGGAGCGCGCTTCTTCGCCTTCGCGATGATCACCGGCGCTCGCATCACGGCGCTTACGGTCGATCGACGAAATCCCGACAACACGCTGGTCGACTTCGTCGTGGGCTCGCTGGAGTCCGACGGCAACGACGGCAACGACGGCGACGCGCAGCGGCTCACGCTCGCGGACTTTCGCCGGCGCCTCGTGAACGCGCTGCTCCAAGAGGAGGAGCAACCGCCTGCTCCGGATCGCCCGACGGATACCGAGGCGCTGCAGCTTCACGTCGGAGTGCGCTATCTCTTGCTGGCTCCGCTCTACGGTTACAGTCTGCGGCTGCTCGAGGTGGAGAACTCGGTTTCCCGCGTCTCCGTGTTGCACGATGGTCTCGAGGAGACGTACCCGCTTTCGGCGTTTCGCGCGCGCCTCCGAGCTCACGTGCGCGAAGAGCTCGAACGTGCTTCGAGCGGGCCGAACCGCGGGGCCATCGATCTCGGACGCGTGGCGGAGGCAGCGCAGGTCGCGGCGAACGGCGAGCCAATGCGCGTCGTCGAGCTACTCGGAGCGTGGCCCGCACCCCTCGCGATATTTCTTCGAACACCCGAGGGACAGCTCTTGCCGTCGGAGACGCGCGACACTATCGCGCGCGGACTCGGCCTGCTCGGTAGCGCGTGCATCGACCTTGCAGAGACGCAAAAGGGAGAAGAAATACTCCGGCTGGCCGTTCAGTATGCAGGGGACGGGCCGATGGCCTCCGACATCTACACGCGGCTGGGTGAGGCGTTGCTGAGCGATCTGCGCGCGGGCGAGGCAATCGGTCCCCTGCGCCGAGCCGTCAATCTCGGGGCGGAGGGCGCGCGCATCTGGCCGCACCTGGCCGGAGCCTTCGCCGAACGGGGGCGCTTACTCGCGGCCTTCGGCGCCCTGGAGGAAGCCGAGGACGCGGGGGAGACCTCCCCGCGACTCCACGAGCTCCGCGCGCTGATCGTGGGGCGGCTCGGGCCCGCCCTGCAAGCCTGGCAAAGCCTGCTCGACGAGGCAGAAGAAGCCTCGGATCACGCGAGCTCCAAGCCCCCTTCGGAAACCGCTGGGGCGATTGACAGCTGAGCTCGGCGGCGGCTAGAGAGCTCCCCTACGGCAGTTTTTCCGCGGCGCACACCATGGTCGAGCTCTACTTGCCGATGTTTTTCATGTTCGCCATCTCACTGGGCATTTGCTTGGTGATGTTCCTCGGCGGGCAGCTCGTCGGCCCCAGGAATCCGACACCGGACAAACTGACGCCTTTCGAGTGCGGCAACGACACGCCGGGCGCGCGCCACGTCAAGCTGAGCGTCAAGTTCTACCTGACGGCCATCTTGTTCGTGGTATTCGACATCGAAGTCGTCTTCATCTACCCCTGGGCCGCTCTGTTCAAAGGGCTCGGTTGGAGCGGCTTTCTGACCATGCTCGCGTTCATCGCGGCGCTGTTGGTCGCCCTGGCGTACTGCTGGAAGAAAGGAGCGCTCGAATGGGAGAGCTAAGGCAGGAGCACAGCATGGAAGCCGGGGAAGGCGCGGGCTTCGCGACCACTCGGTTCCAGGACATGCTCGGGTGGGCCCAGAA
>DASWGX010000655.1:0-5785 GCA_036393455.1 Polyangiaceae bacterium | reverse complement strand
GGACGCTCGCCGCGCCGCTTCGATCAGCCCCACGACTTCCGACAGCACGGCGTGGTAGCCGGGCTCGGGGCGGGTGATGCTGGTCTTCTTGCGCGTCACGGTCACCAGACTGTACCGAGGATGCCCCGGCCAACAAGGGCGCCCACCGCCATCCTCGCCAGCCTCGCCTGCACGCGAATCGTTGCCTTCGCTCGACTCGCGCACGCTCTTGCCGCAACCGAGCGCGAGCGAAAACACGACGGCGAACCATGTGCCGCGTCCGTGCGTCCACATTTCAGAACGGCGCACGCTCGAGACGAGAGTGTTCATTCCGCACCAATCGAAAGTCTAACGGCAGGGTCGCGTCGGCGCTGCCGGACTTTTCCGGACACGATTGTACGGCTGTGTCGAACAATGCGCGGAACGGCGCCTGCGATTTCGCCCCGCCTCGGCCCGGATGTTGCACGGGTGGAGGCATGCTTGCTCAGGAGGAAGGGATGCGGAATGCGGAGGAGACAGTTCGATGGGCTGCTCGCATCGGCATCTGGCTTCTTGCGGCCCTCGGCGCGGCGTGCGGGAACGGCGGCCAAGAGAGAAACGGTCCGGAGCCGTCGGGATCGGGCGGGAGGGCCGGCACAGCTGGCACAAACCCGGGCGGCGACGCCGGGGTGGGGGGCGACCCAAGCGCTGGCGGTGGGCCTTCGGGTGGGGCGCAAGGCGAGAGTGGTGGAGCTGCCGGAGCGGGAGGAGCCGGCAGCGGTGGCGGTGCCGGAGCGGGAGGAGCCGGAGCGGGAGGAGCCGGCACGGGAGGAGCCGGAGCGGGAGGAGCCGGCACGGGCGGCACTCCGGGCGACGTCGATTGCAGCACGAATCCATGCGATGCGGGCGAGCTTTGCGTCCGAGACGCGGGCGATTGCAGCGTGACGACGGGGCGCTGCCGGTCGATGACCCCCGAGAGCTGCGCAGCGGGTAAGGTTTGCGGTTGTGACGGGGCCATTCACGAGAATGCCTGCGCGGCGTACGCGGCGGGGACCAAGCCGCAGAACTTGGCCGCGTGTACGCGCCCAGACGGCGTGGTGCCATGCCGCGACAAGTTCTGCGACGCGGCAACCGAGTGGTGTCAGACGACGGACAATTCACTCTGCCCGATGGCAGCGTGCTACCGAGGCTGCCCGGGCGGCTACACCGCCTACTCGTCGAGCTGCGTCCCTCAGCAGCCCATGTGCGCGCCGTCCATGCTCGGGTGCGCGTGCGTCGAGGGAGACGACGGCATCTACATCGCGTGTTTCACCGGTTGCGGCGTTGGCTGAGGCCCGGCGGCGAAGCGCGAAAGCGCCTCGCCAGCCATCACGCGTTCGCGTCCCGAGAGCGCAGGCAGAGCAAAGAGGTAGCGAGGAGTAGCGTAAACACGCTGAAGCAGGGTCGCCCAATCGATGCGCCACGGGGCGCTGCGAAACTCGGGGTCATCGAGAGACGTCGTTCGTGCGTGGCGGGCAGCGAGAAGCGCTTCCGGTTCGTGGCCGCGGCTCGTGTCGCCGTTGCCCGCTGGCGTAACACGGCGGCACGCGGCTGAAACGAGCGCGGCAACTTGCTCGCTGCTGAGAAGGTCGGCCGTCGTCGCGGAGCTTCGAGAGTGCGTTGCCTCCATGTCACGAGGTCGTTGCTCGTGCTCGGCGGCTTGCCTGTGCTCGGCGGCTTGCCTGTGCTCGATGAGGCAATCTCGGTGAATCGAGTCCGTTGAACCGCCGTCCTTGCGAGCTCCGTCCGCGACGACGAGCCGCCACGCTCCGGAGGCTAGGTCGAGTAAAGAGGTTGACGAGGAGTAGGGAGATGGGAGGGATGAAGAGGGGAGGGCGCGGTTTTCCATAGCTGGAAAATAGCGATCAGAGTGATCGGCGCAGGCCGGCTGGGCCTCTACGAGCCGATCCATGGCTCGGCGCCGGACATTGCCGGCAAGGGCATCGCGAATCCTTCGGGGACGATCCTGAGCAGCGCGATGCTGCTCCGGCACAGTCTCGGGCTCGCGCGCGAGGCGGCCGCGATCGAAACCGCCGTGGAGAAGGTGCTCGCGAACGGAGCGAGAAAGGCCGATCTGGGCGGCGGTGAGCGGGCCGTTTCGACGAAGGCGATGGGGCAGGCGGTGCTCGGGGCCCCCCGATCCGATTCTAGGCCTCGGGGCACTCACGCCTGGCTTCAGCGAGCGCACCGGAAGCCGAGCGAGCTGCCTCTTGAACCGGGAAGATTGTTGCGGCGCTCGCCCATCCACACCCCGGACTTCGAACCATCGGGCCAGGAGCCTCCCTTGACGACTCGCGTCTCGTCGAAACACGGCACCTTTGGATTTCGGCAGAAGCGCGTCGAAGTCCACTCGTCGACGTTACCTGCCATGTCGTAGGCGCCGAACGGACTGCGCCCCCCTGGGTACATGCCAACCGGCGCCGTATCCACGTGGGCGTCCGACGCTTCGTACATGGCATCGTCGGGGAACGTGCCGCGCGCCACCAGCAGGGGCATGCACTCATGGCCGCAAGCGTTCATGTGCTCGGCGGTCGGCGGCGAGTTCCCCCACGGGTAGCGCAAGCCATGCGATCCCCGCGCGGCGTACTCCCACTCCGCCTCCGTCGGCAAACGCTTGCCGGCCCAGTTGCAATACGCGCCGGCTTGATACCAGTCCACACAATTGACGGGGTGTGCCTCGCGATTCGGTCGGGCATAGTTGCAGAACTGTCGCCAGAACGCGCGCGCGCTCTCGCCGGCCAGCCCCCAGTCGACCGTCGTGTGCGGTTCCGCACAGTGCCCGGCCTTCACGCACTCTCGATAGTACCCCACCGTCACCTCGGTCTCATCGAGCTCGAAGGCTTCGAGCCGAACCTCGTAAGAATCCCAGGCTCCCATCTCGAACGTCCCGGCGGGAATGGGCAGTAGTCTCGGACCCCGTGGGGCTGGCCGCTGTCGAGAGCCGTTTCCCCGAAACCTTTCGCTCGCACTCTCGGGCGGACTCCGCGCGTCCGGGGCGGCCGGCGCAGTTCCCGGCGCTCCACACGCGAGCATGGCCGAGCACGGCAGCAAGCTCGCAAGGCACGTGGCCACAAAGCCGCGCGCCGGCGCAGCCTTGGTAGCCCGCCAAAGCCCTGGCTTGGAGTCGCGGACTGATTGTGGACTCACAATCCGAGCCGGCATGACCACGGTGAAGAGCGTGGCGCGCGCGCCCTGCTGCGTCAACGCTCGCGCAGATTCTCTCTGGAAGCAAGTCGGCTCTCCGCCCTTGGACGACGGCCGGACGCGGGCACGCCGCGCGGGCCTCCGCGAATACGCCGAGCGCGTCCTCGGTCTCAGCGCGCGCCAAACCGAAGAACGCCTCCGCGTCGGCCGCGCCCTCGACGATCTGCCCGAGCTCGAACGCGCGCTCACGACCGGCTCTGTCTGCTGGTCGGTCGCTCGCGAGCTCACGCGAGTCGCCACCCCACAAGGCGAGAGCGCCTGGATCGACTGGGCTCGTGGCCGCCATGCCCGCGACATCGAGCGCGCCGTCGCCGAACGAAGAACGGGCGACTCGCCGGACAGCACCGGCGACCCGGCCCGCATGCGCCATCGCCTCGCCTTCGAAGTGCGCGCCGAAACCATCGCCCATTTCCGCGACCTCGAAGCGCGCGTCAAACAGGACCTCGGCGAACCGGGAGCACCCCTCGACGACGACACCGTCCTCTTCGAAATCGCGCGACGCGCCCTGGGCGGACCGGACGACGCGGGCCGCGCCAGCTACCAGGTCGCCGTCAGCCGCTGCGACGCCTGTCGCAACGCCAGCATGGACGCCGGCGGCCACACCCATCCTGTCGACGACGACATCGCGGCCATGATCGCCTGCGACGCCCAGAGATCGGCCGCGTCGACCGAAGCCCCCACGTGGGGGCACCCCGGGGGACACCCGCCTCTCGCGCAGCTCAAGCCGTCCCCCCCCCGGCGACCCGCCGCCTCGTCGTCCGGCGCCACCACCATCGCTGCGCCGTCCCCGGCTGCCGGCATCACCGCTTCCTCGACGTCCACCACCTCGACGAACGGGCCCGCGGCGGCACCCACGACCCGGCGCGACTGATCCTACTCTGCGGCGCGCATCATCGCGCCGTCCACCGCGCCGAGCTCAGCGTCACCGGCAGCGCCAGCTCCGGCTTCGCCTTCGCCTTTCGACACGCCGACGGCGGCCGCTACGGACGGCCTCGCGAGCCGAGCTCCACCGACGTTGTCCGGCGAGTCCGCGGCGCGCTCACCTACATGGGCTTCACGGCGAGCGAAGCCAAAGCAAAGGTCGAAGCCGCCGAGCGACGCGGAGCGACGGAAGACGTCGGGACTTTGCTGCGGGCGGCGTTGGGGGAGGGGTAGCGCGGCTGCGCAGACCATCGGAGGGGTTTCGCCTTGTCGGGCAGGCACGTCTTTTCCGAGAAGGTTCCGAGCAAACCCTGGGATATCCTCCCGCTCGTGGCCTGGGACGCCTCGCAAGCCGGAAGGGAACGAAAGCCGCTCGTCTTCGTTTCGTACAGCCATCGGGACAAGGAGTGGCTCGACAAGCTGTGGCCGTTCTTGAGGCAGCTCGAGCAGCTCGGAGCGCTCGAGGCGTGGGCGGACACCGGTATCGGGACGGGCGCCGATTGGTATCGGGCGATCCGTGACCGGATGAGCGGGGCGCGCACCGCCATCCTGCTCGTGACGCAAAGCTTCCTCGCCTCCGACTTTTGTCGCTTCGAAGAGGTGCCGGTGTTCCTGCAACGGGCGCGGCAAGGCAAGCTCACGATTTTTCCCGTCTTGCTCGATAGCTGCAACTGGCAGCTCGAGCGCTGGCTCAAGCGCGTGCAGATGAAAACCTGGGCCGGCGCACCGATTCGCAAGGCGGGCGCCGACTACACCGACGTGTTCGCGGCGCTCGCAGAGGAGGTGAGGCTAGCCGTCAGCGACGACTACCAGCCGCCCGGTCTCGAAAAGGCGCTGACCTGGGCGAGCCCGCCCTATGATCTCTCGCGCTTGCCGGAGACGGGCTCGCTCTTGTTCGGTCGCGAACGGGAGCTCTCGCTGCTCGACCACGCCTGGGAAAACCCGAAGACGCACCTCGCCGTGTTCGTCGCGGGCGGCGGCGTCGGCAAATCGACGCTCGCGCGCGTGTGGTGCGAGATGCTCGCCGAGGAAGACTTTCGCGGCGCCGAGCGCGCCTTCGGCTGGTCGTTCTACAGCCAGGGCACCGGCCGCATGAGCACCGCCGATCGCTTCATCGAAGCGGCGTTCCGCTTCTTCGGCAGCGAAATGCCGCGCGAGCTTTCCATGTGGGATCAGGGCGAGAAGCTCGCCGAGCTCGTGCGCCAGAAAAAGACGTTGCTCGTGTTGGACGGCCTCGAGCCGCTCCAGTCCGACTCCGCCGCCGATCGCGGCAGCGTGCGCGACCCGGCCCTGCGCGTCCTGATCGAGTCGCTCGCCGAGGAGAACGACGGCCTGTGCCTGGTGACGACGCGCGAGCCGTTGGCGGACCTTTCCGAGCATGACGCGGCGCGCGCGGGTCGCCTGGAGTTTCCGGAGAGCGTGCTCCACGAGAGCCTCGAGCAGGTCTCGGTGCGTTCGGGCCGGGCGCTGTTTCGCGTGCGGAACGTGGAGGGCGAGGATGCCGAGCTCGAAGAGAAGGTGCGCGACCTCGGCCAGCACGCCCTGGCCGTCAACCTCTACGCGCGCGCCGTCGCCGACACGCCGCAGCGGCACGTCGCCAGCATCGATCTACCGCCGCTGGCCGTTCCCCCCGAAGCAGGCGGCCATCCGCGGCGCGTGATGG
>DASWGX010000654.1:0-1654 GCA_036393455.1 Polyangiaceae bacterium | reverse complement strand
ACTTGCCAAGCGAGACGAAGACCCGCGGCGACTTGTCCCCAGCTATAGACGACGCCCGGATCGATCACCAGACCGGTCGTTCCGCTCGGGTCGACCGGCGTTACGACGACCATCTCGAAGTCGATGACCACGTTGTCGGTTACTTTGATCCCGATGCCGATCGGGTTGAGGATGGTGAACTGGTCAGCGATGGTGGTGGTCTCGTCCGCGATTGTGACTAAAGGCGTAGCTATGCCGACGTGTCCACCGACGGTCTTGGTGTGGGCGGGGGGCGGTTCCGGGGCCGGAGCGTCGTAAGCCATCGGCATCGGTTGAGCTTCGGAGACCGGCCCGGGCCCCATGGCCGGCTCTTCGGCCGGTGGGGGCGGCGGCGGCGGCGGCGGTGGCGGCATCGGCTCTGCTGCCGGCGCGGGCGGCGGCTCTGCCGCCATGCCTTCGTCCTGACCGAAGGCCGCCTCGGGCGCGAGCATGGAGCCCGCGAAAAACGCCGCAGGAACCAGGCTTCGCTGGATCCAGCTCACACTTGTCAGTCTTTCATACTTCCACATCGAATTGTCTCCTGTGCTCTATGGGTCGGTAGTCACGTGGAACGAAATCCTTGCGACGCCGCGCTCTGGAGCGGGGCGTGAGCCGTCTCGAACGCGTCGAGCTCCGGCTGATACTCGCGGCGATCCTGAGCGCTCGCGACCACGAAAAGCGCGACGAACAAGAGCGCGACGCCGAGCAAGACCAAATGCATCCTCTTGTCCCAGATGAGGTGCATGAAGAACGCGGCAATCAGCAGCGCCTTGAGGCCCGCGATGCCGAGCGCCAGGGCCAGGTTCACGCCCGATCCGAGGTCGATCTTCGCGAGCGCGACCGTCGCCGCCGTCAGCAAGAGCAGCGTGATCAGCACCGCAGCGAGCGCTCGCAGCGGCACCGAAGGCGCTTCCAGCGCTTGAGGCGCCTCCGCCCGAGCCTTGGCCGGTCGAATGCCCGAGGACTTGCTCGAGAGTTCCGGCGCCGGCAGTTCCGTGTCCGTCCAGGAATGAGCTTGGTTGCTTTGGGTAGCTAGCATGTTCGTCCTCTTTCGGTGCTGAGAGCCTCAGTGAATCAGGTAAAAGAGCGGGAAAAGGAAGAGCCAGACCATGTCGACGAGGTGCCAGTAGAGAGCGGCGTAGTCGACCGGGCCGAAGTACGCGGAGCCGAAGTCGCTGCGGCGCGCGCGCGCGAAGAGCCACGCCCAGACTCCGACCCCGCCGACCACGTGGAGCGCGTGGATGCCCGTCAGCACGAAATAGAGGCCGAAGAACGCGTGCGCGTTCAGCGGCTGGGACGGCGCCTTCGGAAACACCGCCCTCGGCCCGAGCACACCGGCATCGAAGAGCGGCAGGAGCTCGGCGCGCTCGGGCTCGGACGCTTCGTGCGTCGCTTCCAACAGAACGACGTCCGCGCTCGGGGCTTTGAAAGACGCTGCGTAAGTCGCGGCAAGCGGATGACGTGCGCGGAAGTGCTCGCGCTCCCAAACCTCCTCCACGGGGGAAAAGTAGCGACCCGGCATGAGGCCTTGTTCGTACTTCTGCGAGTATTCGACGCCCTTCACCGTCAAGAAGGCGACTCCGCACGCAATGGTCGCCGCAATCGCGTACAGCACGGCGCGGCGCTGGTTCTGCTG
>DASWGX010000653.1:0-10891 GCA_036393455.1 Polyangiaceae bacterium | reverse complement strand
CGACAGCTTGTAAACGAGACGCACGGCCGGAAGGCTAACCGAGGCGCCTCCATCGAGCCAAGATTGTGGCGTCCCGAGTTGCCGCCTGCCGCCTGGCCCGCGCGTCGAGCGACCCTCAGGCGCGCGTCGAGACGACGCCGGGAGGCCGCCCAGGGTCTGAGCGCCAGGCGACGTTGTCCGAAAATTCGCCTGCCATCGAGCGCGAGGTTACGCTCGGCGCCGTGATGCTTTCGCGCGCGAGCTTCGTTGCGGTCGGGTTCATGGCGCTTTCCGGCTGCCAGGCTTCCGGCGGCGCCCATCTATCGACGAGCGGGGCCGACGGAGTGGCGCGGCTGACCACCGGAGTCGACGACGGCGCAGGCTCCGGGCTCGGCGAAATCCGCCTGCAGCCGGCGCTCTGCCAGGGCATCGACTTGGCACCCTCGTTCGAAAAGCTGAGCGTCGCGGATCTCGAAGCCTTTCTGGCGGCTCAGGGCATCGCCTACAAACGCGAGCGCGCGCGCGACGATCTGCACTACCTCGATCTCACGATAGGCTCGAGCAAGGCACGGTTGCGCGTGGCCACACTCGATTCCGCCTCCGAAGCCGCCCGCGATCTGCACAAGGCCGTGCTGCAGCACGGAACGGGGTCATGGGGCACGCACCGCTCGAACCTGGCCGTGCTCGCTCCGATCGCGAACCTCGACCAGATCATCGCCTTCTGCGAAAAGACGAAGCTCGCGTGCTGGGGTGTGCTCACGGTCGCCGACCGCGACGACTCCTTCGTCGTCCCTGGCGGCTACTACGAGCTCTGAGCGCAGCCGCCCCGGGGACGCCCATCGCCGCTGGCACGCCGCAAGCAGCGACATGCCAGAAGCGCCCGCGCGGCGCTCGCCCGCGCAGAGGGGAGACTGAGCTAGTCCTTGTCGAGCTTGCCGACGAGACCGAGGGTGAAGAACGCGCCCATGTACTTGAAGTGCGGGCGCACCTTCATGTCGACCTTGTACCAGCCGGCATTGCCCGGCACGTCTTCCACCGTAATTTGCGCCTTTCGCAGCGGGCGGCGACCACGGACGGCTGGCGTCACCGAGTCCATGTCCGCGACGTATTGCGAGATCCACTTGTTGAGCTCGTTCTCGAGGTCGCCACGTTCCTTCCAGGAACCGATCTGCTCGCGCTGCAGCACCTTGAGGTAGTGCGCGATACGGCAAACCACGAACATGTAAGGGAGCTGGGTGCCTAGGCGGAAGTTGAGCTCCGCTTCTTTCCCTTCCGGCGATTGCCCGAAATACTTCGGCTTCTGCGCGCTGTTGGCCGAGAAGAAACAGGCGTTGTCCGAATCCTTACGGTACGTGAGCGCGATGAAGCCTTCCTCGCTGAGCTCGAACTCCCGGCGCTCCGAGATCATCACCTCGCTCGGGATCTTGGTCTGAACCTCGCCCATCGCCTCGTACTGATGGAGGGGCAGGTCTTCCACCGTACCGCCGGCCTGAGGACCGATGATGTTCGGACACCAGCGATACTTGGCGAAGCTGTCGGCGATGCGCGTGGCCATCGCGTTCGCGGCGTTGCCCCACAGGTAGCTATCGTGCTCGCCGATGACGTCCTCTTCGTACTGGAAGGTCTTGGCCGGAACCGTCTTCTCTCCGTAGGGCAGGCGGAGCAGGAAGCGCGGCATCGCGAGCCCGACGTAGCGAGCGTCTTCGGATTCACGGAACGACTGCCACTTGGCGTACTGCGGACCCTCGAAGATGCTCTTCAGATCCTTGAGGTTGGGCAAGTTGATGTAGTCGTTGCTACCGAAGAACTGAGGGCCGGCCGCGGCGAAGAACGGCGCGTGCGCCATGGCCGCCACCGCGGCGCAGTTCTGCAGGAGCCCGATGTCCTGAGCGCCGGGACCAAACTCGTAGTTGGCAACCAGCGCGCCGTACGGCTTGCCGCCGAACTGGCCGTACTCTGCCGTGTAGGCGAGCCGATAAAGGCCGCTCTTGGTGATTTCGGGCGCGTCCTCGAAGTCCATCTGCAGGTCTGCTTTGGAGCAATTGAGCAGCTCGACCTTGACGTTCTCCCGGAAATCCACGCGGTCGATCACGAACTTGAGACCGCGCCAGGCCGACTCGAGCTTCTGGAAATCCGCGTGGTGGATGATGTGGTCGAGCTGAGCCGACAGCTTCTTGTCGATCTCGGCGATCATCGAGTCGACCACGGCCTTGTCGACCTTCTCCGCGGCGCGCTGAGGCGTCAGAAGCTCCGCGATGAAAGCCTGCACGCCGCGCTTGGCGACATCGTACGCCTCGTCCTGCGGCGAGATCTTGGTTTCGCTCAGGATCTGATCGAGCAAGGAGCCTTCGACCGTCGTGGTCGCGGCAGCTCCGTCAGCTTGCGCTTGTTCGTCCGCCATCTTCACTCCTTATCCGCAGAGATGCCGAGCTCGTCGAGGAGCTTCTTGCGAGTTTCGTCTTCTTGAAGCAGCGCCTGAATCTTGCGCCGAAACGCCGGTACGTTGCCGAGCGGGCCCTTGAGCGCGGTAAGCGCCGTACGAAGCTCCATGAGCTTCTTCAGCTCGGGGACCTGCTCCACCAGCGAATCCGGACCGAAGTCCTTCAACTTCTTGAAACGCAGGTTCACGTTCAGCGAGGCGCCGTCGTCACCGGAGAGCCGGTCGCTCACGCTCAGCGTCAGACCCAGATCCTGCTCGGCGAGCACCTGCTCGAAGTTGTCCTTGTCGACGTTGATCGGCTTGCGCTCCTCGACCGGCCGCGGGTCGGCTTTCCCAGTGTAGTCGCCCATGAAGAGCATCTTGAGCGGAAGCTCGACCTCTTCCTGAGCATCTCCGGTGGAGGACTTGTATGTGATGTTGACGCGCTCTTGGGGGGCGACGGAACCCTCTTTAGCCATTGGAGTTACCCCTGGTTGTCACGGGTTGAGCGGTAACGTCTACCACGCACGGGGACCGGAAATCGACCACCGTTCGCGAGTTTCGCTCTCCGCGGTGCCTTTCGCGAAGCTTTTGCCCCGTCGTGCCTTGGCGCTCGGCGGCGCGCCCGGCCTGCCGGGTTGACCGGCTCAGCGACCGGAAAGCTTGAGCGCCGCGGCGGGATCGAGCCGACAAAGCCGCGCAAAGACCTCCTCACGCGGGGGACCGGTCACGACCCGGGCCGGGCGATCTTCGTCGGAGGCCTCCCTTTCCGGACCCCAGGCCGCGAGCAACGCCGAGTACAGCGATGCTGCAAGTGTCGGTTCCCATTCGTCGAGCTGGTGCCGGTCGCCCTCGCTGACCAAGCCTTCGAGCAGAGACCGGGCCAGATCCGCCTTTCCAGCCTGAATCGCGAGCCGACCGACCAGCAAACGGGACCGAAACCGGGCGCGCGCGTCCGAGCCGCGGCTCGCGAGCTGCGCGGCGAGCGCCAAGCCTTCGGGTACCTTGCCCCCCGTCACCATTTCCTTGGCTTCGCCGAAGCGACGCAAGAGCTCCTGTTCTTCCTCGTCGATGCGCGCGCTACCGCCCCCGCCGCCCCCGCCGTATTTCTTGAGCTCTTCTTCGAGCCAGGCCGCGGCGGCGGCGTCCATGAACGGAGTCCCGTCGGAGCACGAGAGCTCCGCGATGCTCGGAAAGCGCTGGACGAACGCGACGACCTCGCGCCCCAACGCTTCTCTGCCCTCGAGGAAGAGCGCGCCGAGCCGATCCATCGCGAGCGAGACGTAGCGGTGCACGTCGAGCCAGAAGATGTACTGCGTTACCAACTCTTCGCCGGCATTCAAGAGCTCGCGCCACTGCTCGCCTGCCGCAAGCGAATCGAGGCGCTGGCGGTCCGCTTCGTCGGGAGGCGGAATTCGTGTCCGCCCGCCTTCGGCCGGGGGCGGCCCTTCGACGGTGAGCCACGTACCGAGCCGCAACAACCGATACGCGACGGGTTGCGTTGGCTGAACGCGACGAATCTGCTCGGCCGCGTCCGTCATCGCCTGGCCGAGCGCGCGCAAAGCCGGCGTCACGTCCGCCTCGCTCGACACCCCGGGCAGCGTCGAGCCGGGCGCGGCAGGAGCGGGCGCCGTCGCTATTGTCGTCGCCGGCGAAGGTGCGGCGGCGGGGCTCGGCGCGGCGCCAGGCGGAGGCGCCTCGGGCGGAATCGAGCGTTCCCTGTCGCGCAAGACGGCACGCAGGCCGCCCATGCCAGTATACGCTTCCGCCAGTTTCTCCGAGAGCAGCGAATCGAGCGTGTCGAGCGTCCCGCTCACGACGGCGAACGGCTCTCGATCCTTGGCCGTCAGCGACAGATCCTGAAGGAACGAGGAGGCTTGCTCCATGAGCCAGCCCGCTTGATTGCCGCGCGCGCGGGCGCGGCGCGCCGGCGGGTACATGGCATCCCAGTGGGCAGAGCACACTTCGCTCAGCGCTAGCAGCCCCGCCGCGAACCCCGCGAGACCACCGTCGCGCATGCGACCGATCGCCGTCCAGGTCAGGATGCGGAAGTCTTTCGACTTGCTCCGGGTCAGCTCTTCACCGAGACGCACGATCTCGCGCCAGTTCGGCTGCTCGCCGGTCAGGCTCGCGAGCTTGTCGACCTCCGCCTTGATGGTCGCGAACTCCGTCTCGTACGAGAGATCGATGCCCACGGGGCTCGGGCCTTCGATGGGTGCCTTGAGCACCTGTGCTCTTTCAGTGAGCTCTTCGATCAGCGTCGCCATCGGTCTTTGCTCTGGATAGCCGAGAAGGATGACCCCTTGGCATCAGCCGCTGAGGGCGCCCAGGAGCTCGGCGACCGAGGCTTCCGGACGTCCCACCACGGCACCGACGCCGGACGGTACCGCATTCAGGGCGTGCGACCAATCGCCCTGAGGACCGGCGCGCAAGTCGACGACGTGGTCGCTCGCCTCGTCGGGCCGGAACAGCTCCGCGAAGGTCGCGGGCGGCGTTTCGCCGAGCTGGATCAGAATCGCCGAGTCGGGCGCATCGAGATACCAGAAACAGGTCGGCACGGTTCTCTGCCAGCAGGCCGCCCTGCGCACGACATCGAGCCAGAAGACGGCGCCGGCAACGCCGGCGGCGCCGAGCGGCAGCCGGACCGCGAGCGGCGTCGGCGGCGTCTCGACGCCGCGGAAACTGCCGAGGGACGCGCAGATGGCGACCAGCGTGAAGTACGCGCGCTCCGCGCCGGGATCGCCGAAGAGCGCCGGCCACACCGACGAGAGCGGAGACGAGGCGGCCCAATGGCCATACTCGGCGGCGTACGTGAGCAGCGTGTTCGGGTCGGGTCCGTGGAGCGACGCCACGGCGCGCTGGACCGTGCCCGCGTCCGCGTCGTTCACGCGGCTCAACACGACGCTGCCGATGCTCTCGAGAAACTGACCGAGCACGAGCGGAACGACGTGCGGGGCCGCGAGCAGGGCATCGCTCGAAAGCGGCGCGTACACCGAAACCGGAAAGCGGCGCCCGACCCGGTCCCGGCTCGGAAGCAGAACGCCCGCCATCAGGGACTGGTCGGGCTGGCGAAACACGAACACGCGCGCCCCCGCGGCGTCGTAGCGTTCAGCGAAGTCCGGCGCGGGGCGCACGCTGGCCCGCTCGACGCCGTGCTGAAGCCAGGTCGTGAACGCCGAATCGCTGACGGGCGGATCGAGGTGCAAGAAGTCGTCCGCGCTCGGGAGCTTGCCGAAAAGGCCGGCGGCGCCGCTAGCATGGCCGGGCGCCACGGCTCACTCTCCGGAAGTCGCGATGACGCGCGGGCACTGATAGCCGTCGAACAGCGACGACGAGAGCTCCACGTCCTTGCGCTTCGCCCTCACGTCGAGCTTGAAGAACGCCGCCTCCGAGGGAAGCTCCCACGTCGCCACCAGCGTCGGTTCCCCGCCGGGCCGGCCACCCGCGGTGCCCGGTTCGACCTTGCTCGCGGCATCGAGCAAGCGGAAGAAACCGAAGTCGCCGTCGCGAATGATTTCTTCGTCGAGGCCGCTGAAGCCGCGAATGCGCGCGCGCGCGCCGTGCGCCTCGGCGTCTTTTGCCGGCCACTGCGCCTTGAGCCACTCCTCCGGCGTGTTCTTGTACATGTGCGACACGCCGTCGATTGTCAGCTCGACCTGAGACACGTTCTCGCTGACCGAGTGCAGGTTCACTTCGAACTCGACCGCCGGAGCCTCCGCCTTGCCCGGAAACGCGGCGTTGGTGATCTTGGCGCCGCGCTCGAGGCAGTTCGACACGAACTCAGACGTGAAATTGATGCTCGACTTGAAGCGCTGAGCCGGAAGGAACCGGTTGCCGACGCGGCGCAGCGAGCCGGCGAGGTTCTGATCGTAGAAACCCCAGAGCGCTCCGCCCTCGGGCTTGAAGAACTCCGTGAAGTCCTCGAGCTTGACGTCCTTCGGCGAGTTGGAGAACGGGTACAGCGGTTCGAGGTCGGTGTGCCACTTGTCCCACACCGAAATCTCCCAGAGCCCGCCCGCGGCCGCGCCCGCGTCGTTGACCACGCCGGTCCACGACCCGGAAAGCGGACGGATCAAGAGCGGCGACAGGAGCGGCCGCGTGAAGCCGTCCTGCGTCGTCAAAAGCTCGCTCGTGCTGCGGAAGGCGCTCTCGAACTCCTTCGCCAAGACTCCGGTATCCGGAGCCGCGTTCGAATCGCGCAGATCGGTCATTACGCCCACGAGCTTGGCGAGGATCGCCTGATACTGGCTGAGCCCGGTGGGCGCGTTCTCGTTCTCGGAGACGGCGAAGGACGTGAGCGACTTGTAGGCGCGCTCCACCGGAGAAAGCTTGCGCTTCTTCTTTTCGCTCGGGCCGCCCGCGTCGACGGCGAACTTCTGGTTGACGCGCTGCTGCGCCTTGTCCTTGACCTGCTCGAGCAGTCCCTGCGCAGCCCCCTCCTCCTCTTCGAACTCGAGCGTCGTGTTCTCGTGCAGGGTGCGCAAGAGCCTGAGGTAAGGCCACTCCGGCTCGCTCAGGGCGTTGAGCTCCTCCATCGACTTGGTGGCGTCCTTCGGCTGCTCCACCTCGAGGTCGGAGATGAAGTCGCGCCAGGCGTCCTTGTAGCGAGCGAAATAGAGCGCTCTGAGCTTGTCGATCTGCTTTTCGACTTCTTCCTGAGCTCGCTGTTCTTGCTCGCCGAGCACCCAGCGTTCGTCGGAAAGGCCGGAACGCTGATTGCCGAGGTAGCGGCGGACGTGCTCCCACCCCTCGGCCGTGTACGCGCCGGCGACCTCGACGTCGCGGCGCGAGGACACGAAGGGCGCCACGGAACCGTAGAAGATGGTCTCACGCCGGATCGGCGCGACGCGGGCGTTCGCGTCACGAATCAGAATCTCGTAGAGGCGCTCGATCTGCGGCGCGCGCAGCAACACCGAGCGCCCGCGGCTCACGAGCGTGCTGTCGGCCTTCCACGGCGGAATGATGCCGCGCTTCATCAGGCTCAGGTAGTAGTCGACGTGCGGCCGCATCTCGACTTTCGTCTTCGGCGCCGGATCGCGCAGGGCGCTCGCCCAGGCGTCCGTCAAGTGCGGGCCCGCCCACTCGACGTCGAGGCGTTCGACGTTGGTCAGCATGAGGTAGAGCTTGAGCTCGTTGTAGCGAGCCGCGTATTGCGAGGACGGCACGCTCTGCATCATGCCGAGCGCTCTCAAGCGCGACTCCAGAAGCTCCTGCGACGGCCGCGCGAGCCCTTGATCGAGCGTGCCGACGTAAGCGTCGAGCAGGGCAGGGTACAGGGTATCGCCCTCGTACATGCCCCAGCGCAAACTGAACGGCGGCCCCTCTTCTTCCCAAGTGTCGAGCTTTTTCACCTGAGCGAGCACCGGGGTGAGCTTCGCCACGTTTTCGCGCGCACCGCCTTCACCGCGGAAGTTGACGGCTTTGGCAGTCCTGCCAAGCTCGCTGGTCTCCGAGATGAGCTGCTTGTTCTTGCCGAAGGAAGCAAGCGCCGGAAGCACGATCAATAGCGAGAGCGCGATCGCGCCCGCGGCAATGCCGGCGCGAATCAGGCGCTGGCGCCGTAGCTCGCTCGCGGTGCGCCCGGCGATGTCGCGATCGGGGAACACGACGCGACGGAACATGTCCGTGACGAAGTAGCTCTTGGGCTCCGTCGGCGGTTCGAAGGTCTGCGGCGGCCGAATTCCGAACGCGCGCGCCATGCCGCCGATCACGCGATCGAAGGGACGGCCCTCCTGGGTGCCGCTCGAGAAGTAGAAGCCGCGAAACAGCGGGCTCTCCTGGAACGTGTTGCGTAGAAACAGCGTCCTCAGGAAGGTCTCGAGGTTGGGGCCGAGCGCCCGGAATTCGAGCGGAAACTGGAGCACCTTGGCGCGCACTTCGGCGCGCCGCTGCTGCCCGATGGCGCGCAAGGCCCGCGCGTGCACGACGGAAACGAGCCGTTCGAACTCGTCGCGGAAGGCGTCGCCGGCGTCGCGTTGCTCCGCCCCCTCCAGCGGAAAGGTGGCGCCGAACAGCTGATCGCGCTCGCTTTTGCGCAAGTCTCCCCAGAATTCGACGAAGCCGCCGATGAGGTCGGCCTTCGTGAACATGACGTAAACCGGCAGAACCATGTCGAGCCGCGTCATGATCTCGTCGACGCGAGTGCGCAGCGTGCCGGCAAAGGTTTGCAGCTGTTCGTCCGTGGCCTCGACCAGGTCGGACACGGCGATGGCCACCAGAAGACCGTTGATCGGCTTTTGTGGCCGGTGCTTGCGCAGCATGCCGAGGAACGCGAACCATTCCTCGCGGTCGTCTTCTTCGACCGCGTAGCGACCCGCGGTATCGAGCAGAATGCCGTCGTTGGTGAACCACCAGTCGCAGTTGCGCGTGCCGCCCACGCCGCGCACCCCGCCGCCGCCGTGCGGGTTCAGGAACGGAAAAACCAGGCCCGAGTGACGCAGCGCGGTGGTCTTCCCTGCGCCGGGAGGGCCGATGATCGCGTACCACGGCAGCATGTAGAGCGCGCTCGAGCCGTAGCGCTGACCGACCTTGGTCTGCTTCAAGGCCTGGATGCCTTGCTGCACCTGACGCTGAAGCTCCAGAATCTCCCCGCGGCGATCGGGCCGCGCCATGGCGGCCTGCTGCTCGCTCTGCTTCAGGATCTCCTGCTCGAGCGCGCGAGCGCGCGCGCGCGCTCGGAGCTTGCGGAACACCACGACGCCGACGGCCATGAGGAGCACGCCGACCGTCAGCAGGACCCTGAGCGTCAGTGATATGTCGATCGGGATCAGCGAGAGCAAGAGGCTTCCGCCCCAGATCAGGATTATCAGGAGGACCGCGACGATCCAAAGCCACATGGCGCCTAAACCTGCCTTTCCAGCGTGGCGAAGGCGTTGCCTCGCGCCAGCGGACCGCGCATTTCGTGGGCCGCGCTCGAAGCGCTCGACGAAACCATGATTTTCAGGATGATGAACGTCACGATGGCCACCGCCAAGAGCCCGATACTGGCGGCCACGACGGGAAGGCGGCGCTGAACCAAGCCGCGCATGCCGCGTTGCGGATAACCCGCTGGGCTCACCGGATCACTCGGCGGCAGACCGCGCGCCACGTCGGTGCCAACGCTCTCTTCGACCGAGTTGAGCTCGGCCGGAGTCGCCAGCGCGTAGCGACCCTGAAAGCCGAGCGCGAGGCACAAAAAGTAGATTTGCAGCACGTGGGCGCGGCGCGGGTCGCGCTGGAGCGCTTGCATGCGCACGAAGAAGCCTTCGCCGGCGGTATTTTCCTGGAAGTAGACGAGCTGAAGCGGCTGGGCCATCCACTGCGTGCGGCCGGGCCAGGGCGACCGCAGGATCTGCTCGTCCATGAAAGCCGCGAGCGCGTAGATGGCTTCGTCGACGTCCTGGACCGCGATGCCGACCTGCGACGCGCGCTGACGCATCGTTTCGAACAGGCTCGAAATGCGCTGGCGCAGCACTTCCGGTGAAGGCAGGTCCGCGGCGGTGGCGAGCTGCGCGGCGAGCGTCAAGGCGTCCGCGCAAACCCAGTACATCTGCTCAAGCATGACGAGTCACCAGCGGTTCGAAGGTTTCACAGGTTCTGAGGGTCCACCGCGTAGAGAGCCAACCCGACGGATTCTTTCGGCAGTGGGTGATAGATGGCGATGGTCCCGGTGCCTTGGATGTCCGGCCAGTATTCCGGCGTCTTCTGGAGGCGAAAAAACACGACGCCCGGCTTGACCGGCAGGGCGCCGGGAGGACGGTACTCGAGATCGATGCGCGCGCCGTTCACGGCGGAGTTCAAGAGCGAGCCAATCTGTCCCCAGGAAGCGATCTTGGAGAGGCGCGGCAGGCGGTCGCGGAGCTCCGTCTCGGCCAGAGTACCGCTCGCGGAAACGAAGTACTCGTAGCGCAATAGGTTCGCGTCCTCGATGCGGCCGAGATACATGCCGTCGTCGCGACGTTGGAGCGGAATCTCGACGTAGCGTTCCTTGATCACGGCGTCGAGCAGACTGAGCGCGCGCGCAAACATCGGCTCGAACGTATCGCCGAGCGCGAGGTAGTTGTATTTGGGAATCTGCGTCGGGTCCGCGTCGACGGCGAAGGTGCAGAGCTTGCCGATGACGGAGGCCAGCGCCAGATACGCGAACTCCGGGGACACGCTGCCGGCGTCCACCATGTGCGAGAAAGTCGGGATCGACTCGTTCAGCACGTTGAGCAGCCAGAACTTGGCGGCGTCGCTCGCCTGAAAGTCTATCTGCGCCGCGGAGCGCTGCCGGCGCGACGCGGCGAGGCTGCGCTGGCGCGCTACCAAGGCGGTGAGCACGCGGCGGCAGCCGGCCATCACGAACGGCGAGGCGCCGATCTTGAGGACCGGCGGCACGTAAGTGTCCCTGAGCATGACCTGACCCGCCTGGGTGCGAACGAGCTCGGCAATCTGAACCCGCTCGTAGCTTTCCAGCTGCTCGTCGCCGAGCAGGATGCGCACGTTGGGCCGCACCACCTGCACTTCGTGATC
>DASWGX010000652.1:0-2103 GCA_036393455.1 Polyangiaceae bacterium | reverse complement strand
GCTCCCGCCGCGACCTCTACGTGCTTGATCTTGCGGCCGTGCTCGGGGTGAATGAAGACGATCGAATGCAGTCCCGGGCTCACGGGAACGCCGACGCGCGGCGTATCGACCAGGGGGCGACCGTCGACCACGACGCGCGAGTACGGGATGGAGTTGATGCTGAGCAGTCCACAGGTTGCCGGGGGCGCCGGCGCATAGACGGCATACTCGAAGGGGCTCGACGGTTCCGCGCCGGCCGTCCCTGAGCCTTGCTTGAGCGGCGCCTTCGCGGGCACGTTTGCGCGAGTCGTCTTGCGCGGCGCGGCGGCCGCCGATGGATCGTCTTCGAGGGTGACGTCGGTGCCGGGCAGCTTCACGTTCCGACCGGCCCGGCCAACCGTGGCCGAACGCTCACCTCTCGACGCTGATCGTGTCTTCTGGTGGCGAAAGCTACGAGACGGGCATTTCGATTTCGCTTTCGGCAGGCGAAATAGGTGGGCGTCGCCCCTACCTCCGTTCCGGCGTCCGTTTGGCGTCGCCGCGATTTCGGCGGCGCGGTTTCGACTCGCTTGCTGGCCTCGTAGTTTCCGGCGCGGGACGACATTCATGGAAAGAGGGACCGGCGCCACGCTGAGGTTCCTCCGCAAAGAGCGGACGGGCCCGCTGCACGGGTTGCCGGATGCCCGATCGGGAGTCTTCCATGCGTTCTCACGCGCTCGCGGCGTTGCTCTGCCGCGCCACGCTCGTTCTTACCGTCGCGGTCGCGCTGCCGGCGGCGGCTCAGTACACGCGCGACCGCTCCGCGCGCGAAATGATCGACGCTCGAGCGATCAACGAGCTCTACCTGGCGACGCGCTTCGAGGAGGCGGAGGGCGTGCTGCTCGGCATCGTCGAAGCTTGCGCAGACAAGTGCGCTCCTCGGACGATCGCGCGCGTGTGGATGTACGTCGGAGTCGTGCGCGGGAGCGGACTTTCCGATCAGGCCGGCGCGCTCGCGGCGTTCACTGCGGCGCTCGGCGTCGATGCCGGCGTGGCGCTCGACGCCGAGCTCGCCTCCGAAGCGACACGCGCGACCTTCGAACGAGCGCGGCAGAGCGTGGCCCACGCAGGGCCGAACACGCCGCCGGCGAGTGTCGCTTCCAACCTGGTAATGCCCCCCGAGCGCGACCCGGGCACTTCGCTCGGCGACGCGGACATTTGTCCTCCGGGCATGCGCTGCGCCGCCGAAGGCGACCGCTGCGAGCAAGACGTCGATTGTCAGAGCGACCTCATTTGCAGCGCGAGCGGCGCCGGAAGAAAGCGCTGCGAGCGCGCCGAACGCTGCGCGAGCTCCGACGATTGCGCCCGCGGCCGCTGCGAAGGCGGCGTGTGCCGAGCCCAGCTGAAGAAAACGCCGCTCGTGCCGAAAAACTGGATCGGTGTGCAGCTCGGCTTCGACTGGGCCCTGCTCTCGCCCGCGGACGGCCTCTGTTCCACGACGCCCGAAGGCGAAGCGGCCGCCTACGCTTGCTACGCCGATCGCACCGCGTACCCGAGTGACGCTTCCACGCCGGCCAGCGACACGAAAACGGGCGGCGGCTTCGCGCGCGGCACGTCGCGCCTCACCGTGAGCTACGAACGCGGGCACGTCGCGGGGCTATTGGCCGGCGTGCGCGCCGGTTACGTTTGGGGCGGCGCTCCGCAGGGCTTCTTGCCCGTGCACGGCGAAGCACGCCTGCGCTACGCATTCGGGCTGACCTCGGGTGCCGCGCTCGTGCCGCACCTCTTCGTCGCGGGCGGCTTCACTCAGGTAGACGCGAGGCTCCGCATGAACGTTGCCGACACGAACACCACCAGCGGTGAGGTCGACGAGCGCAGCGTCGACGCTTACAAGCCGTTCGGCCGCTGGTTCGCCGGAGGGGGAGCCGGGCTCTCGTGGCTCTTGTGGGGCGCGATTGGGATCGATGCGGCGCTCGCCGTGACGGCGTTGGTCCCCGACGCGACTTTGGCGTTGATGCCTACGCTGGGCTCGAGCTTGGGGTGGTGAGCGGGGGCGCGAGCTTCGCTTCGCGCGGGGGCGCTCGCCACCGAGGGAAGGGGGGGCTTTTCCCAGCGAGTCATGGTGACGCAAAGGTCGCGCGCAGG
>DASWGX010000651.1:0-7386 GCA_036393455.1 Polyangiaceae bacterium | reverse complement strand
TCAGCCGCGCCGTTCAGGCTCGCCGCCGCCGCTGACCACACCCTGTCTGGCGCCCTGCAACGAAGGGACCGACGGCAGGCAATCTGGCTCGTGGCAGGGATCGTGCTCGAACTGGATCGTGATGTGGTCGATATGGAAGCGCTCGGCCAGCCGCTCCTGAATTCGTCTCAACAGGCCGTCGTGATTGGTGCTCTTGTCGATGACCACGTGCGCCGACAGCGCCTCGAGGCCGCTCGTGATCGTCCACAAGTGCACGTGATGAACCGAGCGCACGTCGCCCAAGTCCTGAATCGACTCCGCGACGCCGGCAAGCTCGATGTGAGCCGGAGCGCCTTCCAGCAGGACCACGACGGTATGCTTGAGTAGCGAATACGCCGAAGCGATCACCAGAAGGACGATGCCGATCGATGCCACGGGGTCGAGCCACGCCACGCCCCAGAGCCAGATGCCGGCACCCGAGAGCAGGGCGACCACGCTGCCGAGCGCGTCGGATACGACGTGCAGAAACGCTCCACGCACGTTGAGGCTGTGCTCCCGATCGCGTTCGAGCAGCGCCATCGCGACGAGGTTCGCAACGAGGCCGCCCGCGGCGACCAGCATGACGACGTGACCTACGACCGGTTTCGGCTCCCTCAGGCGCTCGACCGCCTCGACCAGAATCGCCCCCGCGGCCGCGAACAGCAGCGCGACGTTGATCAACGCCGCGAGCACTTCGATGCGCTGATAGCCGTAGCTCAGTCGTTCCGGCGCGGGGCGCCGCGCCATCCAGAGTGCGAAGTAGGCGAGACCCAAACTGCCGGTGTCGGCCAGCATGTGACCGGCGTCCGCGAAGAGCGCCAGCGAGCCCGAAAGCCAGGCGCCGGCAACCTCGACGAGCATGTAGCTGGCGGAAAGGCCCAGCGCCCAGCCGATGCGACGCCGCTCGCGTTCAGGGTCTCGCACGCTGCTCGAATGCCGGTGCACGGTGGCTCCAATCGACCGGACCGACGGCGAACGGACGCCGAGCTCGGTCCGTGCCAATTCGTACCACGTTCCTCCACGATTTCCTTCCCGGAAGGCGCGGCGTGGTGAAACACTCGGAGCGTGGCTTATCTCGCGAGCTCGCGCCGGCGCTACGCGGAGTTCTTGCGCCGCTACCGGCGTTCCCGCACGGCGCTTCCCGTGGAGGAAGAGACGCCCGGCGACGTCAGCAGCCACAGCGCCGAGCGCTCGCGACGCCGGCGTTATCTACGCCGCTACCGCGAGTGGCTCGTCCCGCATCTCGGTCCGTTGCTTTTGGTGTTCGTGGTTTCCCTGGCCGGCATCGCGATCGACATGGTGTGGCCGCTCGCGTCTGCCTACCTCATCGACCGGGTGATCCTGAGCCCGGCGCTCGCGACCGAGGTGAAGCTCGAGCGTCTGATCGTGGTGGCGTGCGCGATGGTCGCCTTGTTTTTCACCAACGCCGGCCTGAACTGGCTCAGGAGCCTGAGGCTCCAGCTGCTCAACTCGAAGCTCGCGTTCGGGCTCAGAAGCGCGCTCTACGACCGGCTCTTGAAACTGCCGCTATCCGAGCTCAACGGCATGAAGACCGGCGGCATCCTGTCGCGGCTCTCGAACGACGTCGACCACACGACGGGCCTGTTGCAGGAAGCGGTGCTGAGCCCGCTGCTTTCCACTTTGCGGCTTCTCGTCACGCTCGGCATCATTTTCGCGCTCAACTGGCGCATCGCGACGGCCGTGCTGCTCGCGATTCCGCCGGTCATGCTGCTCCAGAGCCTGCGCGCCCGGCGCATGCGCCCGATCTGGCGCTCGATGAGCCAAGATCGGCAGGACATCGACGGCCGCGTCAGCGAGGGCCTCAGCGGGGTGCGCGTGGTGCGCGGTTTCGGCCGCGAACGCCGGGAAGAGCTCGCGTTCATGCTCGGGCATCACACCGTGATCAGAAAGCAGATGTTGGCGACGCGTACCCAGCGCAGCATCGCGACGATCTGGGACCTCGTGCTGCCGCTGACTCAGCTCACCATCGTGTGCTTCGGCGGCTATCTCGTAGTCGTCGGAAAAGCCACGATCGGCATCATCGTCGCGTTTCAGGGTTACGTCTGGCGGCTGCTCGATCCAATCATGTCGCTCGCCAACTCCATCAGCCAGACTCAGCGCGGCCTCGCCGCGATGGAGCGGGTCTTCGACGTGTTCGAAAAACCGGAAGAGAAACCCGACCTGCCCGGAGCGCTCGAGGCGCCGTCGCGCGTCGAAGAGATCCGGCTCGAACACGTAAGCTTCGCGTACCGACCCGAGGTGCCGGTCATTTCCGACCTCGACCTCACGGTCGCCGGAGGCTCGGTCGTGGCCCTGGTGGGACCGAGCGGCGCCGGGAAAACCACGCTCGTCGATCTGGTGGCGCGCTTTTACGATCCGACCATCGGCGTCATTCGCGTCAATGGCGTCGATCTCAGGAACATCAAGCTCAAGAGCTACCGGCGCCTGCTCGGCATCGTTTCGCAGGACGTGTTTCTCTTCGACGGCACCGTACGGGAAAACATCGCCTATGGTCGTCCCTCGGCCGTCGCCGCCGAAATCGTCGACGCCGCTCGCCGCGCCAACGCCCAAGAATTCATCGAACGGCTTCCCGAGGGTTACGACACGTTCATCGGCGAGCGAGGCGTGAAACTATCCGGCGGCCAGCGCCAGCGGCTCAGCATTGCCCGCGCTCTCCTGGCAGCACCCGAAATCCTCATCATGGACGAGGCGACCAGCAACCTCGACAGCCAGAGCGAACAGCTGATTCAGGCTTCGATGCGCGAGCTCTTGCGCGGTCGCACCACGTTCGTCATTGCGCACCGCTTGAGCACCGTGACGCACGCGGACGTCATCGTCGTGATGGGGGCGGGCCGCATCGTCGAGCGGGGTACGCACGCCGAGCTGATGCAAGCCCGCGGCGCGTACTTTTCCATGGTGGAGCGGCAGCGCCGAAACCCGGCGGCGGACGACAACCCAATCACGTGGGAGGGCGGCGCGATCGCCGCGCAATGAGCCGGAAGGGCCGGCGGACCGCGCCGCGGGGGCGCGTTGCCGGTCCCCCGAGCATGCGCTGACCCTCTTCGGCACCGTTCGGCACAAAGTGGCCCAGTACCAACTCTAGCGAAGCTCCGGTCCCAGCCCGAACATCGTACTCCCCGCGCGGCACGAACCTTGCGTATACTCGACTTCATGAGGCAGTTTCACGGAGTCGGGGTAGAGGCGCGCCGCCGTTGGGGCGCCGCGGTGCTGGGCTTGGGCGTCGTCGCGGCCAGCTCGCTCGCCCCGGGAAACGCACTCGCGCAAGACCGCGAATGCGAGACGGACGCCGAGTGCGGCTTCGGGTTCGAATGCTACCACCATGCGTCGAGCGGCACGACCGGCGGCGGTCCGGCCGTCTGCGGCAACAATATTTGCGAGCACGCCTCCGAAACGATCGAGTCGTGTCCCACCGACTGTGATCGCTATACGGACTGCACGCCCGTCGAGTGTGTCACCAATAGCGACTGCGCCAACGAATACGTCTGCGAAGACTTGCCGCTGCCGGGCGTGAGCGCCACCGGCGGCCCCACGTGCGGCGACCACGTCTGCAACGGCAGCGAGACGCGCGCGAGCTGTGCCGAGGATTGCGTTCCCGAGCGTCGCTGCCGGCTCCCAACCACCTACTGCTCGTCCGACGACGAGTGCCCGGACGGCTTTCATTGCGCGGGTTCGGGCTCCACGACGGGCGTCGGTGGGTTTTCGAGCACGACCGGCAGCGGAGGCAGCTCTGCCGTGGGCACCGGCATCAACGGGCAGGTGGCCACGGTCAGCGGGACCACGACCGGCAGCGGCGCGTTCTCGGTAGCTACGGCATTCAGCAGCGTCGGGGCCGGAGGCAGCACGGACCCGGGCGACGAAGCGGGCGGCAGCGCCGGCATGGGCAACGATCCGATCGGCACCTGCCAACCCGATTTCGACGGTGCCGGCGGTGCCTCCGACGGCAGCACCGGCGACTCGGACGGGGCGACGGGCCTCAGCGTCACCGCGGCCGCTTCGACGACCGGCAGCGGCAGCAGCGGCACCACCAGCGGCGATCCCGGTGCGGGCGGAGCGTCGCACGGCGGCGCGAGCAACTCGGCAACCGGCGCGGGCGGTGCATCGAGCGACGGTGCGACCACGGGAAACGGCGCCTCGACCACTTCGTCCGGCACGGACAGCGGGACGACATCGAGCTCCGTCAGCGGCACGAGCGGCGGCGCGCCGCCGGGGACTGGAAAGGATCGCGCAGGCTGTTCGCTCGGAGCTCACGGCGCCGGCGCGAACGGGCTCTTCGCGCTGTTTGCGCTCGCGCTCGGCGCGGGAGCAACCGCGCGCGCACGGAATCGCCGGCGCTCGCCGGCGCGCTGACCCACCCGCGTCACGACGATCCGCGGGTTGATTTCCGCTGGCGCCTCGGCACCGGCGCGTCAGGGGCTGCGCCCGTCCGAGGACGTCATCCTTCGAACCCGCGACGCAAGGGGATGCGACGGATATGCCGCGAGAAACCGCTCTGCTGCCGCGCGAGCCTGAACCTGATCACCGCGCGCGACGAGGGCCTCGACGCGGAGCGCGAGCGCTTCCGGAGCAAAGTGCCCGCGCGCGAACGCGGCGTCGTAGCGAGCCACGGCGCCGAGCGCGCGCTCCGCGTCGCCGCGCGCCAGACTCTGGCGCGCCTCGTCGATCAGCACGAGCTCGTCGCCGAACGCGCTCGATGGCGCTGCCGCGCTTCGCGCCGTCGGTTCGCCCGCACGCTGCCGCGACGCTTCGGGCGGCGACGGCTCGCCGAGGAACGGCGTGGTCGACTGCGCAACGCCGCTTTCCGGCGCCGCACGCACGGACCTCGCCGGCAAAGCGCCGGGCGTTCGCGACCGACCCTGGTCGCTCGTTGCAGCGTCGTCTCGAGCCGGCTCCCCGCGCGAACCCTCGGTCCGTGGTGGTTCGGCAACCTGCGGCGCCGCCGGCAGGGCCGCAGGCGCGGCGCGCCGTGCGCGCTCCATGCCGCTTTCCGTTGGTGAATCATGCGATGACGGCGGGCTTTCGAGCAGGCCGGGCAACGTCATTGCTCCCGTGGTCACCACGGCTCCTCCGAGCGCGCCGCACGCCGCCCAGACGGCGATGCCTTTCGCGAGCACGACCGTGCCCGTTGCGGCGCTACCGCTGGTCCCGGCGCCCGCCACGGTGCTCGCGGACGCCCCCGCGGCCACGCTAGCCGCGCACGCCGTGGCAACGCCGGCCATGGCGCGTCGAAACGCTCCGGGCGCGGGCTGATCCAGCGACGCCGAGTCGAGCAACGTCTTCATCAACGCCCCGCCCTGTTCGGTCAACCGCACCGGATCGATCATCGTCGGCCTCCGTCGAGCTTGCGCTCGAGCTCTTCTACGCTGGCGGCGAACGCGCGCCGTGCGCGCCGCAGCCGCGACGCGACGGTGCCCGGACGCAAGCCGAGTGTTTCCGCGATCTCGACCATCGTGAACCGTTCGAGCTCGAACAGGACGAACACGCTGCGCTGCTCGAGCGGCAACTGGTCGAGCAATCGATCGAGCAGCGCGCGTGCGCGGCGCCGCTCGAGCAACGCTTCGGGATCGGACTCGGCTCCGCTCGAGGAAACGAGCGATTCGGGGTCCTCACGCCGGCGCCGCAAGGTGCGGCGCAAGGTCGAAGCGACACGGTACGCGGTGCTCAGCATGAACGCGCGCTCACGATCGGGTTCGACCTGATCGAGCTTTCGGGACAGCACCCAGATCACCTCTTGCATCGCGTCGTCGAGGTCGCTCGCGGGGACCCCGAGCCGTCGCAGCAAACGAAACGTGACGTCGAAGTGCCGGCCGACGAGCGCACGCAAACGTGCTTCGGCTTCTGACACGGGGCCGGCGACCGCCTCGGCAACCGTCTCGGCCTTGGCGAGCAGGAGGGCGTTCATGGGTCGGGGAGCGTCCACCCCGTCCCATGGCCGCTCCGCCGCGGATTGATCCCCGGCGGCGAAACCGCGGGGATCTCCCTGCCCTCGACGGCGTTCACAGTCGCCACCCCGCGCCGACCCCCACCACGAATACGGCGCGGGGCACGCGATAGACGATGACGCTCGGATCCTCGAACACGTACGTATCCCGCGTGATGGCCGCGGTCACACCGCCCGAACCGGCGACGAAAAAAGTCCCCGACTCGTACCTGAGCGAGGTCGCGAGTCCCGCGTCGACCCAGGGCCGCACGGCCGTCTCGGAAATGCCCACCGGGGGTTCTCGGCCGCGCGTGACGGTGACGCCCGCGCCGCCCTCCGCGCACGGACGCACGACGACGCCCGCGCCGAGCGAGAGCCTGAGCGGACACGCGGCCCAGCGTAGAACTGCCCACGTGAATGTCGCGGACTCGTCAGCGGGGCCAAGCACGCCGCTCTCGCCAACGAGCGCCGTCACCGAGGCGCGCGGGCTCAACAGGGCGCGCCCCTCGTTCCGCGTCTCGAGCGCGACTTCGATTCCGGCGTTCACGAGCGCGTCCGGCGCCGGACCGATCGCGACGGCGAGCGCCGGACCGAGCTCGAGCGCGGAGCGCAGACCGGCTGGCTCGGACGGTGTCACCGCTGGTTTGGGTTGGATTGGGGGAGCTCTTCGCGGAGGGTCGCGGCGCGTTACCGGCGCGAGCGCCGAGCCCGGCTCGACCGACGCATTGGGATCGATGGCGAGCGCGGCAACCAGAGCCGTGGCCACGACGGCGTCCTCGCAACGTTCCGTTTCGAAGCGGCGAAAGCTCGGCGCGCCCTCGGCCCGCACGACTTCGAGCTCGGCATCCGTGCCGGTTTCGGCACGGGCGACGCGCACGCTGAGCGCGAGCGTCGAGCCCGGCACATTCCACGTGATGCCGCCATCGATGCGAGCGCGCACCTCGCGTTCGAAGCGTTCCCGCGTCGGCAGCCCGCGTAGGCCTCGTACTCGAGGGCCACCCGGTGCGGCGCTTCGGCGTTCGCCCGGAGAGTAGAGAGAGCCACGCCCCACGCGGTGAGGAGCGCCCACATCTCCCGGCCCGCGACCCGTCGCGTGATCAGCATCGACCAGTACGGCCATATAGCATTCGAACGGCGCCGATCGCGTGCCGTCTTCCGGAGGATCGCCATGCGTCGAACTCGTTCTGCCCGTTTGAGCCGTTTTCACGATTCGATCGCACCTCGGAAGGTCGTGCGCGCTTTCTGCATCACCGCGCCGCTCGTCACGTTGGCCGCGTTCGCAAGTTGTGGCGGGCAGGTCGTCATCGGCTCCGGGGGAGGGGAAGGCGGACAAGGGGGGCTCGTCGAGGGAGAGGGGGGGAATTTCAGCGGCGGGGGTGATTTCAGCGGCGCCGGTTCACCCGGCGCGGGCGGCGACAACGTCATCGGCG
>DASWGX010000650.1:0-3902 GCA_036393455.1 Polyangiaceae bacterium | reverse complement strand
GGAACAACCCGAGAACGCGGCCGTGGATCGCAAGGCCTACCTTTCCGCGTTCGCCCTGGACTGAACGATGTCAGGCGCCGTCAGCATCAACTTCAATCCCGACGACAAGACGCTGCGTCAGTTCGGCTACATCGCGCTTTTGGGTTTCGGACTGCTCGCGGTCCTGGCCTGGATGGAATGGGCCATTTTCGCGTTCGGACTCGGCAGCGCGCGGGAGCCGCTCACCTACGCATTCCTCGGGCTAGCGCTTTTGTCGCTCCTGTTCGCGCTGGTCTACCCGCGCGGCAACAGAGCGTTTTACGTCGGTCTTTCGGTCATCACCTACCCGATTGGCTTCGTACTTTCCTACGTCATCATGGGGTCGCTGTTCTTCGTGGTGTTCGGCCTTCCAGCCATCGTGATTCGGGCCGTAGGGCGGGATTCGATGAATCGCGGCTACGACCCCAAAGCAAAGAGCTATTGGACGGAACGAAAAGGGCGGCGCCCGACGAGCAGCTACTTCAGGCAGTTCTAGCGGCGTCTCGAATCGACGGAGCAAAGGTCCATGCCGAGCGACAATCGCAACGACTTTCTCGAACAGGCTTCGGAGAAAAAAACCAGCCTGGTGGGCGACTTCGTCGCGTTCCTGAAGGAAAACAAGAAATGGTGGCTCGCGCCGATCATCCTGTGCGTGCTGCTCTTCGGCGTCCTGGTGCTGCTCGGCGGCACCGCCGCCGCGCCCTTCATCTACACGCTGTTCTGATCGCCGGCCTCCTCGCGGGGCCCAAGGAGCGATGGCGTGCTCGTCCGTGTCGTCCTCATCAAGCTCGAGCGCGCCTTTCGGAGCGACGAAACCCGGCGCATGATCGCGGAAAAGACGCGCGAGGTCTTGCCGTCGGCGGCGCGCGTGAAGGGCATCTCCGTGCACCTCGCGGCTGGCGAGCGCACCGAACGTGAGTGGGACGTCTGCCTGCTCGTGCGTTTCGAAACGCTGGAAGATACCGAGGTGTACCGGACCTGTCCGGTGCACCGGGCCTACGCGGACGTCTTCCTCAAGCCGATGCTCGACAAGATCCGCGTGTGGCACTTCGAGGACTACCCGGGCGCGCCGAGCGGAGCCTGACCGAGGAGCAGCGACGCGGCCCCCACCGTCACAGCGAGGGCCCCAACAAACGCTCCTCGGCGCCCGGCGGTATCACGAAGACTTGCAGCGCGACCATCGTGCGCGGTCCTTGAAAGTAGTGCACCCGTAGCTCGTGAGTTTCGGCGCTCAGGTGGACGCGGCCGCTGGCGTCGCGCGGTCCGTGGATGCCGTCGTTGTCGACGACGAGGCGCCCGTCGACGTGGAGCAGCGCACCGTCGTCGGAAACGACGCGAAACGCGTACACGCCAGCGTGCGTTACCTTGAAGGTGCCCGTATACAGGATCGAAAACCATTCGATGCGTTCGGAAATGCCCGGAAAGCCGCGAGCGAAATGGCGCGGTGCGACGTCGATGACGTCGGTGAAGAACTCGAGCTCGGTCGGACAGGCGCCGACGCTCGAGAGCGAACGCGTATTTTCGGCGATGAAACAGACACGGCCGCGAAAGGCGCCGCTCGGCCCTCCGAACGCGAACTCTTCGCTCACGACCTTGCCCGTGCCGAGGCGCGGGCCCGACCAACCCTGTCCGCCGCGGCTGCCGGGACCGACGCCGTAGTGACGGCTGAAGCTCGGCGTCTTGGCGCCTGCGGCGGGCGCGGGCTTGCCGCTCCGGCGCGCGAAGGTCACGCGCGCGGCTCGCGGCCGCCTCAGCGTTTCGGCAGTTTCGGACTCGGTGAGCATCGCGTCGAGAGCCGAAAGGTCGTAGGCGTCGCTCGTGTCCGGCGCCGCGGCGGCGGACAGGCTCTGCTCCACGTTCGCGTTCACGGCAACGGGCGCCGGCGGCAGCGGGGGCGCCACCGATGGTTCGGCGTCGGGTTCAGCCGCTTGCGGCTCGGCTTGGGGCGGCGCCGCCCCGCGGGGTCGCTCGTCTTCGCCGCGCCGGAGCGAGCCTCCGCCGTGAGCGTCCAGCGCCACTTCGACGGCGATCGACGTGGTTGCCGGTGTCGGAGCGGGCGGGACGACCCAAGCGGCGATAGGTTCGCGCAGCGAAGCCGCGAGCGCGACGACGGTGGTGTGGAACAGCACCGCGACGGCGAGCGTCGCGCGAAAGCGCCGTTCTTCGCGCCGCGAGAGGGCCGGGGAGAGGGGCGGAGAGAGGTGGACGGCGGTGCTCACGGCGGGTTCGCTCCGGCGCGGATAGTACTTCAAGGGACGGAGCGCGTGTCTTGGTCACTTTGCCGGTGACCGGCCGTGGGCGGAAAATCGGGTCGCCGCGCTGTCGCGTCCGGCGGTCGCCGCGCCGCCGCGCCTTTGCTACGTTCGGGCAAGCGACGAAAGCGACGGATCGAAGTGACTCGCTACGACGACATCATCGAAACCGTGGGGCACACGCCGGTCGTGCGCATCCACGCGCTCGGCCCCAAGGACGTCGAGCTCTACGTCAAGCTCGAGGCAATGAACCCGATGGGGTCGGTCAAGGACCGGCTCGCGGTTGGCGTCATCGACGCCGCCGAGCGAAGCGGTGCGCTCGAGCCCGGGCAAACGGTCGTCGAGGCCACGAGCGGCAATACCGGCATCGGGCTCGCGATGGTGTGCGCTCGGCGCGGCTATCCGCTGGTTATCGTGATGGCGGAGAACTTCAGCATCGAGCGCCGCAAGATCATGCGTTTCCTCGGCGCCAAGGTGGTTTTGACGCCCGCGGCGGAAAAGGGGATGGGAATGCTGGGCAAGGCCGCCGAGCTCGCCCAATGCCACGGCTGGTTTCTCGCGCGGCAGTTCGAGAACGAGGCCAACGCCGAGATCCACTCGAAGACGACGGCAATCGAAATCCTCGCGGACTTTCCCGAGGGCCTCGACTACTGGGTTACCGGCTACGGCACGGGCGGTACGCTCAAAGGCGTCGCGCGCGTGCTCAAGGAGCGGTCGCCGCACACGCGCGTCGTCGTCTGCGAGCCGGACAACTCGCAGCTGTACGGCAGCGGAAAATCGATGGCTTGGCCGGCGGACGGCGTGCCGAAGCAGAGCCACCCGATGTTCCGCCCGCATCCGGTTCAAGGCTGGGCGCCGGACTTCGTGCCGAAGCTCGCCGAAGACGCGCGGCCTTGGGTCGACGAGGTTGTGCCCGTGAGCGGAGCGGAGGCGTTGCGGCTATCGCGCGAGCTCGCCGTTCGCGAAGGCATCTTCACCGGCATTTCTGGTGGAGCGACGCTCGCCGGAGCCCTCGCGCTGGCGGCGCGCGTCGAAGCCGGCGCGCGCATACTGTGCATGCTGCCCGATACCGGCGAGCGCTATCTTTCGACGCCGCTGTTCGACGACGTTGCCGTCGACATGACGGGGGAAGAGCTCGCGCTCTCGCAGTCGACGCCCAACTTTCGCTTCGACGAGCAGGCGCACGTTCCGGAAGTGCCAGCCGAAGCGGTGGCGCCCACGCGAGAAGCCCGAGACTTCGTGCGCGCCGCGATCGAGGGCGGCGAGCCCGCCGTGGTCTTATTTGCGCTCGAGTGGTGCGAGTTTTGTTGGGCGGTCCGCAAGCTGTTCGCACGCTGCGACATCGAATACCGCTCCGTGGACATCGATTCCGTCGCTTACCAGCGCGACAACATGGGAGGTAAGATCCGAGCCGCCCTCACCGAGCGTACCGGCGTGCCGACGATCCCTCAGGTGTTCGTCGGCGGGACGTTGATTGGCGGAGCGAACGAGACGTTCGCGGCGTTCGCCGAAGGACGGCTGCAAGACCGCCTCTCCGAGCAAGGAGTTTCGTTTCGCGACGGCGTCGGCGACCAGCTCTATTCGCTGATGCCCGGCTGGGCGCGGCGCTGAGTCTCCCCGAGCTACTCGCCG
>DASWGX010000649.1:0-4878 GCA_036393455.1 Polyangiaceae bacterium | reverse complement strand
CGGTTCGCCCAATCGTGCTGCGGCGCGCTCGTGGTCGAGCGCTCCTTCGCCCGCGCTCGCGCTGGTCGCCCAAAGCTCTGCCACGCCCTCGCCGCCGAAGTCCCACTTCGCGGCGTCGAGGGAGTCGACGATGACGAGCCCTCGCATCGGTGGCGCTCGATCGGGGATGCGGCGGCGGCCGGACCCGTTCACCCAATGTTCGCGGACCCGTTGGGCCAGCTCTCGCTGCGCTGCGATCGGATGCGCCACGTAGAAGCGCTCCAGCGCGAAGGTGTGCGCGGACCGCGCGATGTCGTGCAAGTCGAGATTGGTGATCGCGGTCGTCACGATCTCGCCGCCGCGGTCGAGGACCGGGTGGTGCAAGAGCGCCACCGCCACGCGCCTCATTGGATTCCCCCGCGCTTCGCGTGCGCCGGCGCGAGATCAGGGCGGCGCTCGCAGGTGCGCTCCAGAGAACGTTCCCGCCGCCACGCGTCGATGCGCGCATGGTCGCCGCTCGTGAGGACATCCGGCACTTCGAGGCCGCGGAAGGTCCGCGGTCGCGTGTATTGCGGGTACTCGAGCAGACCGCCGCAGTCGTCGCTGAACGATTCGCGCTCGAGTGACGAGGCATTCCCGAGCACACCGGGCAAGGTGCGTGCACAAGCCTCGATCAACGCCATCGCCGCCACCTCGCCGCCCGCGAGCACGAAGTCGCCGAGCGACACTTCGGCGTCGACGAAGCTGCGCACGCGCTCGTCGAAACCCTCGTAGCGGCCGCACACCAAGAGCACGTTTTCACGCTCGACGAGCGCGCGCACGGCGGCCTGATCGAGGCGCGTCCCCTGCGGCGTGAGCAGGACACGGAAAGCGCGCGCGCCGCCGTGCATCTCCGCCTGGGCCGCTTCCAGCGCCGCGACGACACAGTCCACGCGCATCACCATGCCGGCGCCGCCCCCGTACGGCGTATCGTCGACACCGCGGTGCTTGCCGAGCCCGTGCTCGCGCAGCGAATGGAGCGCGACCTCGAGCCGGCCCGTTTCGACAGCCCTGCCGACCAGGCTCGTCCGGAGCCAGGGCCCGAACAGCTCGGGAAAAAGCGTGATGACCGCGACGCGCACCGGAAGCGAGCCTAGTCGATGAGGCCGTCTCTAGACACGAGCCGGATCGAGCGCGCCGAAACGTCGACGTTCTCGACCCAAGCGTCGGACAGGGGTTGCTCGAGGCGCCTCCCGTCGGGGCTCTCGATCACGAGCGAGTCCACCGTCGGGTGGGTGTTCACCGACGTCACGTGCCCGACCGAACCGTCCGGCGCCACCACTTCGAAGCCGACCAGGTCGGCGAGGTAGAACTCGCCCGGGTCGAGGGCCTCGAGCTCTTCGCGCGCCACGCATAGCGCCGCGCCGCGACAAGCTTCGGCCGCTTCCCGATCGTCAATGCCCGCCAGCTTGAGCAGCGGGCCGCCCGAAGCGCCGCGCACCCGCTCGATTCGGTGCTGGCGCCGTTCATTGCCGCTCACCAGGTCGATCGCGCTGGCCCGCGTCAGCGCGTCGCTGTGTGTCCAATGCAGGCGAATCTTGAGCTCGCCCCGGAAGCCGTGCGGCTTCACAACTCGGCCGATCTCGAGGGGCTTCAATCCACGATGTCGAGGTGCGCGCGGCGCCCTAGCTTGGTCGACGCCGCGGTCAGAATGGTCCGCATGCTCTGAGCAGTCCGGCCGTCCTTGCCGATGACCTTGCCGATGTCAGCCTTGGCGACCTTGAGCTCGATTAGGGAGTTATGATCACCCTCGATTTCCCTTACCTCGACGTGATCGGGCTCGTCGACGAGCGCCTGGGCTATTGTGGCGATGAGGTCCTTGAGGGACATGGTCACACAACTCCGGAGGAGAGAGGCGTCGGAAGCCGGCGCCGGAAACCACGAACGGACAGCGAAGAGAGTCTACGGACGCGCCGGCGCGTCATGGCCTCGGGGCGGTTTTCACTCGAACCGAGAACGCCCTCGCCGCACCGGTCAACTGGCGCCGTCAGCCGCCGGAACGCGCGTCTTCAGGAGCCGTTCGAGGGTATGCGATGGCTTCGCTCCCTGTTTGCGCCAGTAGTCGAGGCGTTCGACGTTGACGTTCAATCCGCCGTTCGCGAACTTGGGATCGAACGTTCCCAGGGCTTCGATGAAGCGACCGTCGCGGGGCTTGCGCTGGTCGGCCACGACGACTCTGTAGAAGGCAGCCTTCTTGCAACCATGACGCGAGAGGCGAATGTGAACTGCCATTAAGTACCTCTAACAAGCTCGGTCGATTCGAACCGGACGGTAGTGTGTTGGAATTTCGGTGCCCCTCGGGAAGGCCGAGTTTACGGCGGCGAGCCTAGCACCCGGCATCTTCCGCGCCAGCCGGGCAGGCGGCGGAGAGACTCGCGACGGTGGGGACTCGGCCTCCATGGGCCGCCGAACGTAGAGGAAGCGTCTTGGTCTGGTCAAGCGCCGTGCTAACGTCGAACCGCCATGGGAAAGCGGCAGGACGCCATCGAGCGGGTCGTGCGCGAGGTCATTGCACCCCTGGTGCGTGCCGACGGGGGCGAGCTCTTCCTGGTGCAGGCCACCGACGCGAGCGTGTCATTGCATCTTTCGGGAAGGTTTGCCGGGTGCCCAGGAAACACTTTGGCAACACGGCGCGTGATTACGCCCGCCATTCACGCCGTAGCGCCCGAGACGGAGGTGATAGTTACGAGCGGGGTCCTGGTTCCGGGGGGCGCCATTGCGCTCCGATGCAAGAACGACCTTGCATCGGACCAATGACGTGCCCGAACGATTGGCCGGGGGCGCGGGTCCACCCGCGAAGCCGTAACGGCTAGCGTTTCTTGCCGGTCTTTTCGTCCTTGGGGCCGGGCGGCGGCTCGGCCTTCCTCAGCGCGGATTCGACGGCCCTGTCCATCTCGTGCGGGTTTTTCGGCCGGTTCTTCCGATACCGCGCCAGATTGTCCTGCACTTCCTTCTCCACGTAGACCAAGGCAATGATTCCCTCACCTTCCCGATTCAAGGCGCGGACGTACTTGTTGTCGTCCTTCCAGACCGCTTCGGCGTAAGTCTGCCCCTTTTCGAAGTCCTGCGGGACCTTGGTCGGCTGCGTGCGCAGCTTCTTGCTCAAAATCTTGACCGCTTCGTCGTACGACGTGCCGAGCGAGCTGCCCCGACGGAGCTTGTGCTCGTCATAGATTTTCCAGAGCTTGTCATTGAAAAAAAAGAAATGGCGTTTGGTGCCGTCGCGCAGCGTCACGTACGCCAAGCTCTCACCGTTTTGGTAGCTGTATTCTCCCTTGAGCGGCGTGTAGTCGATACCGGTCGGGATATCCTCGAACTTGAGCAGACTGCGCATCAGCTGCTCCTTCTTGTCCTTGAGCTCGATGTCGAGGGCGCGCTCGCGCGGACCCCCGACGGGAGTCTTCTTGTAGAGCGCCAAAAACTCGTGCTCGAAGACCTTGTCGTAAAGCCGATCGATGGCGCGAACGCCGAGCCCCCACTCGAGCCCGCGCGGCGCGAGCTGCAGTGTCTTCGGGAGTACTCCCCCTTTGCCCATCGGAAGCTTTTTGACCTTCTTGTCGCCCGGGTCGTCCTTCGCTCGTGCCGGCGCCACCTCGACGCGCGGCGCGGCGGAGGCGACGGAAACGTCGAACCCCGACGCAAGAAGGCCCAAGGAAAGAACTGTGAGAACCGCTGCGCGCTTCATTCGATCTCCTCCAACCGGGTGCCGGTCAGGTTTCGCGTGTCCGGAACGGGACGCTACCATCGGTTTTTTTTTCGCCTCAAGAGCGACCACGGCATTAGACGCGGCAAGCGAGGCAAATATTGCCTCGCGGGATTTGTTTTGGACGTGGCGATCCCTACCATTCGAGCCGGTGCTCACAATAACGCGGCGTGTCATTTCGTCGACCGGCTCTCGGTGCCGGGCTAGGTTGGCACGCTCATGAGGCTGGCGCCCCTCACCCTGGTATCGATCCTGCTCGCCGCGGCGCCGGGCTGCCGCTCCGAGCTGGTCGCGGCTCGAGCACTGCCACGCTACACGCCGGAAGCAGCGCTGCTGCTCGACGACGCCTTCGGGTCAGCCGTGGTGGACGGCGATCCGGTGATCATCGACGACGAAATCTGGGCGGCGAGAGTCCAGAGCGCGCGAGCCGTGGTTCCCGCGCTCGTTGCAACCGTGAGCTTGGATTCCATGACGGGCCAGGCCGGACAAGTGTCGATCACTTTCGGCGTGCTCGGCCCCCCTCTGGCGGGCAGCCTCGACTCGGGCACGATCGAAGTCGAAGTCCCCTCCGGCAGCCCGAGCTACCACCTCGTAAGGACGCGGCGCAACGCGATTTCAGGCAGGCGCCTGCTGCTCTTCATCGGGTGGTTCGACGAGGGCGGAGAACGAACGCCTCACTGGCACGCGGAACCGGACGAACCGGCCACGCGCGAGGCGGTTGCACGCGTCCTGTCGCGGGAATAAGGAGAACGGGTGCGGTTGATGCAATTTCGGTCGAGCCCCGTCGAAATAAAGACGCCTGCGGAAATCGAGCTGATGCGTCAGGCGGGGCGCCTTGCCGCCGAGACGTTGTGCGCCGTCGGCTCCCTGATTCGACCGGGCGTCACCACCGAAGAGATCAACGAGTTCGTCCATGCGGACACCCTCAAGAAGGGCGCACGCCCCGCGCCCCTGAACTACAAGGGCTTCCCGAAGAGCGTCTGCACTTCGGTGAACGAGGTCGTTTGCCACGGCATTCCGAACTCGCGCGCCCTGCGCGACGGCGACATCGTCAACGTCGACGTTACGCATCTCTACAAGGGATTTCACGGGGATACTTCTGCTACGTTTTACGTCGGCAGCCCGAGCCGGGAGGCGAAGCTCGTCACGGAAGTATC
>DASWGX010000648.1:0-1704 GCA_036393455.1 Polyangiaceae bacterium | reverse complement strand
GAGCTCGCTCGGGAGCTCGTCCAGGGCGAGAGCCACGCAGAAGTCGCTCAGTTTGACTTCCCCTTCCCAGCTCAGAAGAACGTTGGAGGGACAGACGCCGCCGTGAACGATGTCGAGGCTCGACATTCGTTCGTCGACTCGACGGTGCGCGTGCTCGAGCGCTTTCGCGAGCTCGGCGATCACGTAAACGCCCAGCGCGGGCGGGAAGGGCTCGGCGGAGCCGCGGGCGCGAGCGAGCAGGGCGCGGAGGTCCGTGCCGTGGACGAACTCGCAAGCTTGGTAGTAGCCGCCGGCACCCTCCTCCGCAACGTGTCCGAGATCGACCAGTTGCACGACGTTGGCGTGACTCAGCCGGAAGGCGTTCCGGCTGAGGGCGACGAAGCGCTCGACCAGTCGAGCGCGTTCACCCAGCTCGGGCAGCAAACGCTTTACCACCAGCGTCTTTTCGAAACCTTCCACGCCGTAACTCTTGGCGCGGAACGTCTCCATCAAACTGCCGCGGCCGAGCCGGCCGTGAAGCTCGTAGCGACCGAACGCACTCATCGAGCTCCCTGCCTCTCGAAAAATCGCCGTTCGAAAAACTTCAGAAGTTCAGGCGCCGCGCTCGCTTCAGGTCGTCTCTTCGCCGCCGTACATGGCTTCCGCGATCTCATACGTAGCGTCTTCCAGCTCCGAGTAGACTTCCTTGATTCGTTCGGCGCTCGCCCCCGTATCGAGCAGCGCCTGGAGGGAGTCGAGTTTAGCCCGCACGGCCTCGGTGCGCTCGGCTTCGAGCACGTCACCGTACACTTCGAGCGCCTGGCGCGTCGTGTAAATCAAGGTTTCCGCCTGATTGCGAAGCTCGGCCACGTCGCGTCGCGTCTGGTCGGCGTCCTTGTGAGCCGCGCCTTCCGCGATGACGCGTTCGACTTCCTCCCGGCTGAGGCCGCTTGCCGGCGTCACGTTGATCGCCTGAGTGCGGCCCGTTCCCAAGTCTTTGGCTTCCACGGCCAGGATACCGTCGGCGTCGATGCGGAACGTCACCTGAATCTTCGGGACGCCGCGCGGCGCGGGGGGGATTCCGGTCAGCTCGAAACGCGCGAGGCTGCGATTGTCGATCGACATTTCGCGCTCGCCCTGAAGCACGTGGATGGGCACGAACGGTTGGTTGTCCACGCTGGTCGTGAAGATTTCGCCCTTTTCGGTCGGGACCGTCGTGTTGCGTGGAATCAGCTTGGTGAACACGCCGCCGCCCGTTTCGACGCCGATGGACAGAGGCGTGACGTCGAGTAAGAGCACCTCGTCGATTGCACCGTCCAGCGCCGCCGCATGAATCGCGGCTCCGACCGCGACGACTTCGTCCGGATTGACGCCCTTGTTCGGATCGCGGGCGAACAGCTCTTTGACGGCGCGCTGCACCGCGGGCATGCGCGTCATGCCGCCGACCAAAACGACCTCTTGAATGTCCGAAGCATCGAAGCCGGCGTCCTTGAGCACGGAGCGGCACGCCGTCATCGTGCGTTCGATCAGCTCCCGCGAAAGAATCTCGAGCTCGCTGCGCTTCAGGGTTCGTTCGAGGTGCAGCGGCCCGCTCGGCCCCTGGGCGATGAACGGCACGTTGATCTGCGTTTCGAAGGATGAGCTGAGCTCGTGCTTGGCTTTTTCAGCGGCTTCGCGCAGGCGCTGCAGGCTTGCGCGGTCCGCCCGCAGATCGATCGAGTGCTG
>DASWGX010000647.1:0-6017 GCA_036393455.1 Polyangiaceae bacterium | reverse complement strand
TACGCGCGCGGGTGCCTCAGCAGAGACTTCGTCTCGAACGCGAGGTCGATCAAGCCCGGGGCTAGGTCGTCCCGCGTCGCCGCCGGGTCGGTGATGGCTCCCGCGTGCTGGGCGATGAGACGCTGCCACCCCTGTCGTTCGTCGCGCGACAACCGGCCCGACAGCGACTGGACCGCGAACAGCAGCGACGTCCCCAGGCGATGCACGTAGAGCCGGTTTTCGCTGCGATGCGCCGGCCCGACGCGTATCTCGCGCCGCAGCTCCCGCTCGTCACCGATCGCGGCGAGGTAGGCGAGCCACGGCAGGTGCATCCCGCGGTCGATCTCGAACGCCATGTGGTTGTAAAAGCGCGGGTTGACGTCGATGAGCACTCTGCCTTGCGGCGCTTCGATGAACTCGGCGTCGAAGACGCCGTAAAACCCGGTGGCGCGAAACAGCCGCTGGAGCGCATGGTCGAGAGCCGGATCGAGCTCGGCATGTTCGAAGATGATGCCCGGTCCGGAACCGCGCGGACGTTGCAACACCTTGAGGCACGCCATCGAGACGTAGAGCTCGCCAGTTTCGTCGATGAAGCCGTCCACGGTGTAGACGTGTTCGAAGTTCTTCGAACAAGCCTGGATCAGGGGCAGGGCCAGATCGGGCAAGCGCTCGCGAACTTCGCGGTCGAACTCGACGGCGCGCACGTTGCGCCATGCCGAAACGAGCTTGCCCGGCTCTTCGACGCGAACGCCCTTGCCGGCTCCGACACCCAGAACTTGTGCGCGCGGCTTGACGTACAGCGGAAAGCCGAGCTCCCGGCCGCAGGCCTCCACTTCCGATTCGTCGCGCGCGATGCGCGTCTCGGGCACGTCGAGACCCGCGCCGCGCGCCGCCTCGATCAGCAATTTCTTGTCGAGCAGCCGCACCAGGGTCTCCAGTGGCGGGGAATACAGTCGAAAGAAAGGTGATAATTCTTTGGCGTGCGCGGCGAGCAGCCAGGCTACCTCGTCGCTGGTCGGGTAGAACACGTGCGGCGGCCCAGCGGCGCCGAAGCGGAGCAGCCATTCGACGAAGGGCCCGGCGTGCTTTGGGCTCGGAGCGGGCACGGTGCGCGTGACGTGCCGCGACCAGCGCGCTGGGGCGAGCAAGGTATCGCTCGCGAGCGTCACCGGTACGCCGTGAGCGCCCAGGTTGCGGGCGGCCGCGAGCGTGCCGTACCAGGTCGCGTCGCAGAGCAGTACCGGCGGCCGGTCTGGATCACTCGCCACGTTTCACCATCCGTTTGAGCGAACGAATCCAGTCGGGACCGAGCACGCGTCGCGCCGCGCCGCGGAGCAGGCCCGTGGCTCGAACGCGCTGAATCCGAGGCGTATCTTTGAGCCTGAGCTCCACGACGGTGACGCCGTCGGCGTCGATGGCGCGGCGCAGGGCGGCTTCCGGCTCGGCCTCGCAGGAGGCATACGCGGCCCCGACGGCTGCGGCGAAGGCGCGGAAATCCGGATTCAAGAGCTCGATCGTCGTCGTCCGGCCCACCGCGGCCAGCTGCTCGAGCCGAATTCGACCGAGCAAGCCGTCGCACAGCACCACGACCGTGAGCGACAAGCCTTCCCGCACGGCCGTGAGCAGCTCCATCCCCGACATCGCGAAGCCTCCGTCACCGATCACCGCGACGACTCGACGTTGCGGTTCGGCCAACTTCGCCCCGATTGCGGCGGGCAGACCGAAACCCATCGACTGAAAATCGCTCGGGAAGAGCAAGCCGCGCGGTGCGAGCACCTCGAAGTGGCGGCGCAACAGCTGCTGGTGCAAGCCCGAATCCGCGACGACGATGCCGTCGCGAGGGAGCGCACGGCGCAGAGCCCCGAAGAACGACCCGACCGACGGATCCGAACTTCCCACTACCGCGGGCTCCGCGATTCCTTCCGGCACCTCGCGCAAGCGGCGGGTAGCGCCTTGGATCTCGCCGGCGCTCCAGCCGCACTTTCGTCCTTCGTGCGCTCGCACGCGGGGGAGCAAACGGGCGAGGAACGCCGCGACGTCTTCGATGACGGTGAGCTTGGCGGGGTAGGTCGAGTCGCGGCTTTCCGAGCTCGTGTCCACCCGCACCAGCCGCTCTGCCGGCAGGCGCAGTTGGAACCCGCCGCTGCCCGAGTAACCGAGCTTGCAGCCCAGGGCGAGCACGGAGTCCGCGCTCTCGATCAGCTCATTGACGAGTGCGACGTTGCCCCGCTCGATATCGAACCCGAGGCAGAGCTCGTGATCTTCCGGCAGGATGCCACGCCCCGACGCCGTCGCGAAGACAGGGCAGTGGAGCAGCTCGGCAAGCTCACGCAGCGGTCCCGCCGCGGCGGCAGAACCCTGACCGACCAGCAGCAGCGGCCGTTTGGCGTCGAGCAGAAGGCGAGCGACGTCGTCGGCGGCGGACGCCGTGCCGTTCGTCGTCGTAGCGCCGGTCGGTGGCGGCCGCGCGGTCTTGCTCACCGCGCCTTCGAGCGCCTCGCGTGTCCATTCCACCAGGACGGGGCCCGGCTCGCCGCTCAGCGCGAGCTGAAACGCGCGCGTGATTTCCCGCTCGACGTCGTCGGCGCTCGAGAGGCGCAGCGTGCCCTTGACCAGTGGGGCCGCCACGGCCTGCTGGTCGATCGCCTGAAGGTGGAGCTGCGAGTCCGCCGTCGGCGTGCAACCCGCCAGATGAATCAGGGCCACCGAGTCGTGCAGAGCCTCGGCGACGGCGGTGAGCGCCCAGGTAAAACCCGGTCCGGGAATCGTCAGCAGCGGAGCGATTCGCCCCGACGCTCGGTAGTAGCCGTTGGCCATGAACCCCGCGGCAAGCTCGTTCGTCGCCAAGACCGACCGAATCCGGCTCCGGCGGATACCCTCGTAGAGAGCCAGCGTTTGTGTGCCAGGCACGCCGAACGCGCAGGTGACTCCCTGCGCTTGCATCGCTCGGCAGAGCGAGTCGGCGCCGTTTCTCAAGAGCGCTGCTCCATGAGATAACGCAGTGGACGAGGAGCGACCCAGGGACCGAGCCGCGAGTCCCGCTCGTAGAACCGACCGCCGTAGACGGACCCCTCCGGCGACGCAGCGACCAGCTGCACCCATTCGTCGAGTTGACTTTCCGGAACTAGCTCTACCCGGACTTCAGGACGCACGCTTCTTCATGGGCGAGACCGATCGGTTCCACGCCCACCACCTTGAACGGACCACACATACCACCTTTTGACTTTCTCGATGCAATGCAGCTTCGCCGGTGCAACGCGGTTTCGCCGGCCGGTGGTTCGGCTCTCGCGCCCGGTTCTCCTTTCGAGACTGCAAAGTGCAGTGCCGACGATTTTGGCGTGCGAGCCAGGCCCGCGTTCCGAATATCCTCGGTGCGCTCCGGAGCTCCAGTGAGCAAGACATGCACAGTCGAGAACCGCGAACCGCCCGGCGCGTGCTCTTCGGGGCCCTGGTGTTGGCGTTTGCGTGCGGCGCCGTCCTCGTACATTGGCTACGCCGGGTGCCGCGCTTCGAATACAGCGCGAGGACGCTTTCGTCCGCGGACTACCGCGCGCTCGGGTCAGAGGGCGGCTTCAAGGTGCGCGCGATCGACGTCGGCGAGGGCATCTCGCTGCGCGGAATCGAACGCCTACCCGCGGACGGCGGCCAACCCGGTGTCCTGCTTTTCGAAGGCAACAGCGCGCACCTTCTCGCGGACGGGCAACGGTTTCTGGGGCGGCTTCTGAAGGGACGAGGGTGGGGCGGCGCGGTCTTCGCCTACCGCGGCTTCGACGGGAACGAGGGCATTCCCGGTCCCGAAGCGCTGGAGCGGGATGCCTTCAAAGTCTATGCGCAAATCAAGCGCGACTGGCAGCTGCCCGCGAGCCGCATCCACCTCGTCGGCTTCTCGCTCGGAACGAGTGTGGTTGCCGCGATCGCGGCGCGCTCCCGCGACGAGCCGCCCGGGAGCGTCACGTTGCTCGCCTCTACGACGAGGCTCGATATGGTACCGCCCGGCGGCGGCTCCAGGCAGCGCTACGAGACGTTGAAATACCTCGACGCGTTCGCGAGCCCGGTGCTCGTGGTGCACGGGCGGCGCGACCAGGTGCTTCCGGTCGAAGGCGGACGCACCATTGCCGCGAAGCTCGGCGACCGCGCTCGCTACGTCGAGGACCCGGGGCTCGGTCACCACGACTTGCACGAGTCTCGGTCCGTGACGGACCGAGTGCGCGCGTTCGTCGACGCACACGATCGAGGCGGAAACTGAGCGCCCGCTGGCCCGGCTCGAAGGGTCCGGGCGCGCTCAGCGGCCGAGCTTGCGCCTCACGTCGCTGGCGACTTGCAGCGCCGTCCGTTTCACGAGCTCGCGCGTCGAGAGATCCGCCCAGATTCGCGCCTTTTGGCCGAGCGCGTGGCGATCCGCGAGCGCTCGCACGTCGACGCGCGGCGCGTTCGAGCCGTCGTCGGCGCTCTCGGCGCGGCGCGCGATACATACGATCTCGTCGCTGGGTTTCACGAGCGCGACCGCTGCGGCGCGCGTCGTCGGTGCCGGCGGCGCTTCGATGCGCGCCGCGAACAGCCCGGCGCGCGCCAGCAAGCGCGCGAGCGTTTCCGGCGTGTAGATGTAGGGGTGATAGGGGTTCATGCTGTCGCGATACTCGAGGTTCGGTGTGTAGACGAGCACGGCGCCGCCTGGCTTGAGGGCGCGACCGACGCCTTCGAGCACGCCGATCGGCGCGACGATGTTCTCCAGGCTATGCGCAAAAATGACGGCGTCGTAGCTCGCTTCGGGAGCTCCGTCGCCGTGGAATACCGCTTCCGCCGTCGTGCCGACGAGCGAGATTTTCGCTGCTTCGCAACGGCGTCGCGCGCGCTCGGACGGTTCGATGCCGAAGACACGACAAGAGAAATCGCGGCGCAGCCATTCGAGCGAAAAGCCGAAAGCGCAGCCCACCTCCAGGATCGATACGTTGCCGTCCAGGCGCATTGCCCGCCCCAGGTGAGCCGCGATGCGCCGGTAGCGGCCCTCGTACTTCGGCATGCGCAGGGCGAGCTGGTCCCTGTCTGCGTGGTCGAAGCCGGCGTTCGTGGCGTAGCCGACGGCCGAAAGCTTCTGTTGCCAGAACGCTTCCTCGTAGAAGCGCGCGTAGCTCTTTTCCGTGGGGCGCGGGGTCATGTACTTGAGGCCGCAACGACCGCAGTACACGTACGAAAACGGCACTCCGTGCCAAGAAACCCCGCGCGCGTCGTGTTGCTCCGCGCCGTCGCACAGCACGCAACACTTTACCGGTTCGAATTCGAGCCCGCTCGCGCCGGCGGCGGCGTCGGCCATGCCCGGTTTATGCACGATCCGGCGTCGCGGCGAAATCCAAGCTTCGGCAGCGAGCGGAACGCCGCGGGCATGCTGGCTAAAAAGCCGGCTGGGCCGTTGCGAACGTCGGCGCTACTGTGGTCCGGCGTTCGCCTGCACCGCGGACCGGGCGGACGACGCCGACTCGGCCGAGTAGGCATAGGGCGGACTGAACGCCGTGCCGCGTGTGTCGCGAGCGCCGCTCGACCCGGGGTATTCGTTGCCGCTGGAGGTGACGGCGGTGGCGCGGCCTTCGCCGTCGTCGATCTCGTGCGGTTTGCCGACGCCTTCGAAGTAATTGTTCTCGATGCGGATGTCGGCCTCGATACCCGCACGGATGCAGTAGTTGTTTCCGGAGCTCGTGTAGTAGTTGTTGAACACGTGAACCTGGCCGAAACGCACGCGCGGCATGCGCTCGTGAATGCGCTCGACCCACCAGTTGTGATGATAGGTGATTTTCAGCCGGTTACGGTCTTGGGTGGCGGCCGGGCCTGAACCGACGAGGTTCGAATAGCGGTGGTCGGCGGCCGGTGGATTGCTGGAGTAGCGGAACTTGCTCCAAGATACGGTAACCCAGTTCGAAGCGTCGTTGATGTCCAGGTTGCCGTCCGGGGCATCGTAGATTTCCACGTGATTGACCCAGATATGGTGTGATCTCTGGATGTGGATGCCGTCGCCTCCGCCCGCGGTCGAGCTGCGCGCGTTGATG
>DASWGX010000646.1:0-6234 GCA_036393455.1 Polyangiaceae bacterium | reverse complement strand
GGTGGGCACGCGCGCCGAGCGGGTTCAGCGCTACCGCATCCTGGCGCCTTTCGACGGCGTCGTGACTCGGCGCCTGGTCGACCCCGGGGATTGGCTCGACTCGGGTCGCTCGGCGCTCGAGCTCGTCACCGACGCGCGCGTGGAAGTACTGGTTCGCGTGCCCGCCGACGTCCTCGATCGGCTTGCGACGGTCAGCGCCGTGGAGCTCGTCGACGGCGACCGCAAGGTCGAAGCCAGCATCTCGACTTCCGTCCAGGCGCTCGACCGCGACACTCGGACGGCTCTGGTGCGTCTCGAACCCCGAGCGCGGCCGGAATGGTTGCGTGCGGGCTCGAGCGTGCAGGCCGTATTTCGCCTGGAGCGCAGCGACGGCGTGACCGTGCCGAGGGACGCGCTCGTGTACGGAATCGCGAACGTCGCGGTCGTGCGCGTCAAGGACGGTAGGGCGGAGCACGTACCGGTGGAAGTGCTGGACAACTCCGACGTGCTCTCGCTGGTACGTGCCGACGGTCTGCGCCCGGGCGATCGCCTGGTCGTGCGAGGCAACGAACGGCTGACCAAGTGCGCACGAACCTGTTCATCGGCGCCGGGCTCGCGACCCTCGTATTGCTGCTGTTTCTGCGCAGCGTGGCGGCGAGCGCGATCGTCGCGCTCGCGATCCCGATTTGCGTGCTCGGAACCGCGCTCGGCATGACCCTGCTCGGCCGCAGCGTCAACGTGGTGAGCCTCGACGGCATCACGTTCGCCGTCGGCATGGTCGTCGACAACTCGATCGTGGCGCTCGAGAACATCGACACATGGCGTAAACGCGTCGCCGACGTGCGCCGCGCCGCGCTCGCGGCGATTCGCGAGGTCGGGGGCGCCTTGCTCGCCTCGACGGCCACTACCGCCGCCGTGTTCATCCCCATCATCACCTGGCAAGGCGAGGTGGGCGAGCTCTTGCGCGACGTCGCCTATGCGATTTCGATTTCGGTAGTTCTTTCGCTGCTCGTTTCGCTTCTGGTGATACCGAGCGCGGCCGCCCGGCTCTTGCGCGCGCGGGGCGCGACTCCGACGCGCCGGCGCAGCCTGTTCGAAACGGTCTACGAGCGCGCCGCAGGCTTTCGCGCCGGCGTGCGCGACGCGGTCCACCGGCTCACTTCGTCGCCGCTGAAGAGCCTCGGCGTCGTGGTGGCGGCCGTGTCGATCACGAGCGTGATCGCCCTGGTACTCTTGCCCAAGATGGAGTACCTGCCGACCGGCAATCGAAATCTGGTGTTCGGCATGGTGATGCCGCCGCCGGGCCAGTCGATCGGCGAGCTTACGGCGCTCGGGGGCGAAAACCAGCGCGTCATGATGCAACACACGGGCAAACGCGTCGGCGACGTGCCCGTGGTTCGGCGCAGCTTCTTCGTCGGCGATCCCGAGCGCCTGATCATCGGCGGCGTCGCCGCGAACCCGGACGAGGTCAAGGGCCTGCGCGACTTCATGCAAGACCTCCACGCGCGCATTCCAGGCGGCATCGGTTTTGCCACCCAGGCGGCACTGTTCTCGCGCGGCATCGGCGAGGGGCGCAGCGTCGAGCTTCAGATCTCCGGCAACGACATGAAAGCGCTCATCAGGCTCGGCCGCAGACTGATGGGCGAGCTCGGCAAGGCGGTACCGGGCGCACGGATTCGCCCGGTACCGGTGCTGGACGACGGCGCCGCCGAGCTCCACGTGGTGCCCAACGCCGAGCAGGCCGCCGCGCTCGGCATCACGCCGCGAGACATCGGTCTCATCGCGGACGCCTACATCGACGGCGCGATCCTGGGCGAGTTCGGCAGAGAGGGCGAGCGCAAGGTGGACATCGTGCTCAAGAGCCGCGACGCGGTCTCGCGGATCCGCGACGAGGGCACGCTCGGAGCGGCACCGGTTGCGACACCCGCCGGTACGCTGGTTCCCTTCGGGGTGCTCGCCGGCGTCGAGGCGCGGCTCGGTCCCACCGTGATCAACCGCGTCGAACGACGGCGCGCCGTGGTGCTCCACGTCACCCCGCCCGACGACATGGCCTTCGAAGTCGCCATCGAGCGGGTCAGCGCGAAGACCGACGAGCTCCGCGCCGGCGGCGTGATCGCGCCCGACATCACGATGACGCTCGGCGGCTCGGCGGGCAAACTCGTCGAGGCGCAGCGCCAGTTCGCCGGCATCCTCCTGATCGCGCTCGTGATCTCGTATCTCCTGCTCGCGGGGCTGTTCGAAAACTTCGCGGCTCCGGTGGTCGTGATGGTGACGATTCCGCTAGCAGCCGCGGGCGGCGTTTTGGCGCTCGCCGCGGCGGCCGCGCTCGGCGTTTCGATTCCGCTCGACTCGATGAGCGCGCTCGGCTTCTTGATCCTGATCGGAGTCGTCGTAAATAACGCGATCCTCATCGTGGATGGGGCGATTGCTCGCGTTCGCAATGGTGCGCCCCTCCCGGCGGCCACCGCCGACGCCGTCGAGGCTCGCGTCCGGCCAATCTTCATGAGCACGCTGGCGTCTCTCGCCGGGCTGACGCCCATGGTGCTGAGCAGCGGCGAAGGGTCGGAGCTCTACCGGGGCGTCGGTGCGATCGTCCTCGGCGGCCTGGCCCTTTCCACCCTGCTCGCGCTCTTCGTGGTGCCGAGCATCTTCGTGCTCTTGTGGCGCGCCCAGCGCGAAGTGACCGCCGCGGCCCAGAGCGTCGCCGGCGAACCCTCGGCGGCGGAGTGAAAAAGCCCGATGCCCCCGCGGAGACGCGCCGCGCGCCCCGTGACGGCCCGGCGGGCGACGCGCCGCGCGTCACTCTGCGCGGCGTGCTCCTCGCTCGTTGGGCGCTGCTCGGAGTGCTGTCTCCCCTCGCCTGGTTGCAGCACGTCATGCCCGCCGAACTCGGATTGACGCCGGCCGGGCTCGGGCTCGGGAGCGTGCTCGCTCTGCTCGTGGCGTGGGCGCTCGTAAACCTCTTGGCTTGGCGCCACTCCAGAGCCGAAAGGCTGCACCCCGCTTGGGGAAACAGCGGCATGCAGATCTTGCTCGACGTGGCCGCGCTCACCGGGTTTTTCGCGCTGACGGGCGCCGCCGCAAACCCGCTCACCACGCTCTACCTTTTTCCGATCACGCTCGCGACGCAGGTGTCGCAGCGCTGGACCGCCGGCATCGCGCTCGCGAGCGCGGTCGGGTTCGCCCTCTTGTTCGCTTTCCCTTCGCCGGTGCTCGACGGTCCGCACGGAAAGCACTTTGCCGGGCACCTGGCGGGTATGTGGATAGCGCTTGCCGTGTCGGGCGGGCTCATCACGCTCTTCATCCACCGCATCGCCGGCGCCCTGGCGGCGCAGCGCGCCGAGCTCCAGCGCCTGAGGGAAGCCTCGGCGGAGACGCGTCACCTCGCCGCACTGGGAGGGCTCGCGGCCGGCGCCGCACACGAGCTCGGCACTCCGCTCGGCACGGTACGTCTCTTGATCGACGAGCTCGAGGCGATGAACCCCGACGAACGGGCCCACGCCATCGCCGACGTCCGGAGCGAGCTCGAACGCTGCAAGAGCATCGTGCACGACATGGCCAATCCCGAGCTCAGCGCGCGCACGCTCGATCAATCGGAGCCGTGGCGTTTGATCGAGCTCGCCGCGCACCTCGACGTCGACGTTTCCCCGTCGCGCCTGCACGTCGAGGTCACGAACGCGGCGCACGAAGCGCCCCCGGCCGGCCACTCGCTGCGCGTCATCTCGCGCATCGTACGCGAGCTCATGACCAACGCCGCCCGCGCCTGCAAGGCGAAGGCCACCGAGACCAACATCTACCTGACGATCGACGCGGCCTCGGGACACGCCCTCTTCACGGTGGAGGACGACGGCACCGGAATGCTCCCCGAGGTGGCCGTTGCGGCCTTCCAACCGTTCTTTTCGACGCGAGCGGAGGGGCGCGGGCTCGGCTTGTTCTTGGCCCGTGCACACGTCGAACAGCTCGGCGGCGCGGTCGAGCTCGAGACCGTTCCAGGGCGTGGTACGAAGATCCGCGTGTTGCTGCCCCTGTTACCGCGAGCGGCCCCCGATGAGTGACCCCGAAGCGCGCTCGGCGGAGGCGCAGGCGGCGGAAGGGCCGCGCGTGCTCGTGGTCGACGACGATCGCAAGTTCTGCGCCGCGCTCGCCGGCGCGCTGCGGCGCCGCGGCTATCGCGCTTTCGTCGCCCACAGTCACGAGGAAGCGCTCGCGGAGGTGGAAGCGTGGTCGCCGGCGCGCGCCATCGTCGACCTCAGGCTCGGCGGCGCGAGCGGCCTCGAGCTCCTGGCTGAGCTCAAACGCCGCCGCGAAGATCTCGAGGTGATCGTGCTCACGGGTTATGGCAGCATCGCGAGCGCCGTCGACGCCATGAAGCTCGGCGCCGTTCACTACCTCACCAAACCTGCGGCCATCGACGACGTGCTGCGAGCGTTCGAAAGTCGTGAGCGCCTGCCCGACTCCGAGCCGCACGGCGACTCCATGCCGCTCGAAGAGGTCGAGTGGCAGCACGTGCAGAACGTCCTCTTCGAGTGCGCCGGCAATGTTTCCGAGGCCGCGCGGCGCCTGGGGCTGCACCGGCGCACGCTGCAACGAAAGCTCGCGCGGCGCCGCCGCTGACGCCGGAGACGTCGGGCGATGCTGAGCCGGCATGTCGTGGTGATCGGAGGGGGTTTCGGGGGGCTCGCCGCAACCCGTTCCCTTGCGCGCGCGCCGGTCCGCGTGACCGTGCTCGACCGCTCCAATCATCACGTTTTCCAGCCGCTCCTGTATCAGGTGGCCATGGCAGGGCTTTCGCCGGCTCAAATCGCGGTACCGATTCGCAGCGCGCTTCGAAGTCAAAAGAACGCTCGCGTGCTGCTCGCAGAGGTCACCGGCGTGGACTTTCGCGCGCGCCGCGTCGAATGCCGCCAGTGCCCGCCCTTCACCTACGATTTTCTGGTGCTGGCACCCGGCGCGACGAACAGCTACTTCGGTCACGACGCCTGGGCGCCGTTCGCGCCCGGGCTCAAGGACGTCGACGACGCGATCGAGATCCGTCACCGCGTACTGCTTGCCTTCGAGGCGGCCGAGCGCGAGACCGATCCGCGCGCCCAGGCTCGCCACTTGAGTTTCGTCGTGATCGGCGGGGGTCCTACCGGTGTCGAGCTGGCGGGCGCCATAGCCGAGCTCGCCGCCTACGTCTTGGCCAAGGATTTCCGAGCGATCAACCCGGACGCGACGCGCGTGATCCTCCTCGAGGGCGCGAACCGTCTGCTCACGGCGCTCGATCCCGAGCTGTCCCGGCGCGCCGAACGGAGTCTTTCCGCCATGGGCGTTCAGGTGCGCACCGGCACGCAGGTGACGGCGGTCGATGAGCGCGGCGTGCTCGCCGGCGACGAGCGCATCGAGGCGTCGACGGTGCTCTGGGCCGCCGGGGTCCGAGGCTCGCCGCTCGCGGCCCTGATCGGCCTCGAAGTCGATCGCCAGGGACGCGTGCGCGTCGCCGAGGACTGCTCCGTGCCCGGCCATCCCGAAGTCTTCTGCATCGGCGACGCCGCCAACTTCACGCCGTCCGGCACCGAGCTGCCGCTGCCCGGAGTGAGCCCCGTCGCCATGCAGCAGGGGCGCTTCGCGGCGCGTCAGATCGAGCGCAGCATCGAAGGCCTTGCGCTCGAACGGTTCCGCTACGTCGACAAGGGAACGATGGCGACGATCGGGCGCAGCCGTGCCGTAGCGCAGGTGGGCAGCCTTCGCCTCTCGGGCTTCGTCGCGTGGCTGGTCTGGCTCGGCGTGCACATCTTTTATCTCATCGACTTCAAGAACCGACTGAGCGTGCTGCTCGACTGGGCCTGGTCGTATTTCACCTATCAGCGTGGCTCGCGCCTCATCACCGGTCACCGGCTCGACGCCGGGTTTCCGCCAGCTTCGGCCGGCGTCGAACTGCCGGAGGGTGAGCGACCCGTAATCGAGCGACGCAGCGCGGCGCCGTCCGCCGAATCGTCGAAGTGACACGCGTCCGCGGAGCTCGGGCGGACACCCAGGAAACGCGCGAAATTGCGGGTGTCCGGAAAGCCCGTGCGCCCGAGGTGTTCGGCGGCGAGCGGCACGAACAGCGCCGCGCCGAGCCAAGCGTCGAGGCGGGTCAGAAGATCCGCGGCGGCGTGCTCGCCGTTCGAAAGGCAGCAACGGACGAGCTCGCCGAGCGCGGCGTCGAGGCTTCGGCCACGCTTGCGGAGCTCGAGGTCCGCCGCCAGCGCGAAGGCCGCGCCCGCCCAATAC
>DASWGX010000645.1:0-4160 GCA_036393455.1 Polyangiaceae bacterium | reverse complement strand
TCGAGCTGTTTCGCCGGCTGCTCGAGCTGAACTCGCTCGACTTGCTGCACTCGGCGTACGGCATCGAAGGCAGTCGCATCGTCTTGAGCGCCGCGCTCGAGCTTGGCAACCTCGATCTGAACGAGATCGAAGCCGTCCTTTCGGATATCGACGTCGCGCTCGCCAAGCACGTTCCCGAACTGCGCCGAATGGTAGGGGCCTGAGCCATGGGAATCCTCGCGCGTCTAGCCCAGCTTCTCAAATCCAACCTCAACGATCTGATCAGTCGCTCGGAGGACCCCGAGAAGATGCTGAACCAGATCGTGATCGACATGAACGCGCAGCTGATCGAGGCGAAGAAGCACGTCGCCGTGTCGATCGCCGACGAAAAGCGGCTGTTCAAGCAGACCGAGCAGGAGCTGGAACGCGCCGCCGAATGGGAACGCCGCGCGATGCTCGCGGTGCGCGCCGGCGATGACAACCTCGCGAAGGAGGCGCTCGCGCGCAAGAAGGAGCACGGGGATCTCGCGGAGCAGTACAAGAAGCAGCACGAGCGCCAGAAGCAAGCCGTCGATCAGCTCAAGCTCGCTCTGCGCGCGCTGAACTCGAAGATCGAGGAAGCGAAGCGCAAGAAGAGCCTGCTCATCGCGCGCAAGAAGCGCGCCGAAGCCCAAAGGGCGATTCAAGAGACGATGAGCGGCTTGAACAACGCCAGCGCGTTCGAGGCGTTCGATCGGATGGCGGGCAAGATCGACCAGATGGAGGCCGAGGCGGAAGCCGGAGCGGAGCTCGCGGAGGAGTATTCGGGGGACGTGCTCGCTCACAAGTTCAGCGTGCTCGAGGCCACGCGCGGCGCGGACGAGGACTTGGTGGCGCTGAAGCGTAAGATGGGCGTCTTGCCGGCCGAGCCGGCGCCCGAACCGGTTCGCGTCGAAGCGGTCGAGGAGGAGGGAGCGCTCGATGCGGCGGAACAGGAGGAGCTGGCGCGCGCGCTCGAGGAGCTCGAGGAACGGGAAGAGCGGCAGCTGCGCGTGGGAAAGCCATGAAGCTCGGTGGCCGCCCGGGCCCCGGGTCACTGCGCCGCGCGCTGCGCCGCGGTGGTGCGGTCGCGTTGGTCGCGCTCTTCGCCGCTTTTCCGGGCGTGGCCCGCGCCGAGGGTGCGATGCTGCTCACCGAGCCGCTCGAGGGACGCAAGGTGCGCCTCGACGGCGTTCCCAAGGAGTGGCCGAGCAAATTCACGGACTTGAGCCGCAAGCTCCAGGGAGGGCGAAGCGCGCCCGCCGCGTCGGGCAACGTCGGCTACGACGCCAGGTACGTGTACGTCGCCATGAAGGTGAAGGACGGGAAGATCGTGCGCACCCGGGGAGCGGGCGCCGGGGAAGATCACGCCGTGCTCTACCTGGCCTTTCCCAAAGCCGCGGGCGGCTACACGACGTATGCCGTCGGGCTCTACCCGGGAGAGCCCGGCAAGCTTCCCGGTGTCGTCAAGCTCGGCGGGCGCACGGTCGCCGGCGCGAGCTTGGTCGAGGCGCCGATGGCCGGCGGGTTCACGTTCGAAGCGAAAATCCCGTGGTCGGCGTTCAGGGAGGCGACTCGCACGCGGGTCGGTCTGCGCGGCGCTCTGCGCTACAACGACGCCGATCGCGGCGGCGTCGTCGGCGCCGTCGTGGCGACCAGCACGGCGCGAGGTGGGAGCGCGCTGCCGCCGTTGCCGCTCGAAGCCGAGCAGGGGCTTCACCAGGCCTTGATCGGCCCCAAGAACCTGCCGGACGTCCCCGCGCGGCAGGCGGTCGGAAATGTGGCGGGCGGGCGCCTGTACGAACAGGTTGCGGTCTATTCGACGTACCTGACCATCGTGGGTCCGGATTTTCGCGCGGGCAAAGAGTTTCATTTCAGCGAGCTCAGCGTCGAAGACGCCCGCGCCGTGAACGAGCTCCGCCTGGTCGATTTCGACGGCGACGGCCTGGACGAAATCGTGCTCCGACTGCGCATCGGCAAGCGCGCGCGTCACCGCGAAGTCCTGAACGTCCTGAAGATGGGCTCCGACGACGTGCCCTACGTGGCGCTGTCGCACGAGGTCGGTATCAAGACCGAAGACGGCGAGCTCGAGAACGAGGTCAAGATCAAGAAGGCCGGGTCGAAGGCGAGTATCGAGATCGTCCAGGGAAAGTCCAAGGGCTTCGACCCGGACACCTACGCGGAGCCGCTGCCGGGCGGCGAGACCCACGCCGCGCTCCTGCCCTGGGAGACGACCAAGAGCCGTACCTTCGAGCTTCGCGGGCGCACCTTCCAGTCCGCGGACGAAGAGAGCTGGGAGCCCAAAATGAAGGCCAAGGTTGCGAGCCGCGCCGCGCCGCGCGGCGCGTCCGGGCCGCCGGCACCGCGGCCGCCTTCGCCCGACGAGCTGCTCGATCGCGTCTACGGCCTGTACCGGAAGGACCGCGGCGTCGGAGCCAAGAAGCCGCGCTTCGACTTCGTCACGGACGTCGCCGGCGACACGACGCCCGAGCGCGTCGTGGTTCACGATCGGGACATCGTCGTTTTCGGCAAGGGCTTTCGCGCAGGCTCGAGCTACACGTTCATCACGGTCGGCGTCCCGGAAGGCAAAGACATCGTGAACGCGACGGCGCGCGACGTCACCGGCGACGGCAAGGCCGAGATCATCGTGCGCGGTGTGTTGCACGCCAAGGCCAGCAAGGCGCTCGGCGGCGACGTCGTCCAGCGCTACGGCCTTTTCATCTACCAGGTGCAGGGCGACGAGCTCACCCGCGTCTTCGCGGCAGAAACCGGACGCGCGCTCGGCAAGAACCGCATCATCGGCGCGGTGGCGTTCGCGCCCGCGGACAAGGGTTTCGAGCTAGAACTCCGGCCCGCTCGCGCCATCGGCTGGACCGAGCAGACGTACCCGTTTCCCATCGATCAAACGGCGGCTGGCGGCCTCGAACCGCTTCAGCTGCCCTGGGCCGGCTCGAGCAAGCGCTACGTGTACGACGGAACGCGGTTCAGCCAGCGCTGAGGCGCCCGGGCGATTCCGCGCCGGCTACTTCTTGTTCTTCGCGTAGCGCTGCCTGAAGCGTTCCACGCGACCGGCCGTGTCCACCAGGCGTTGCTTGCCCGTGTAAAACGGATGCGTGTACGAGCTGATGTCCACGTGCACGACGTAGTGCTCGACGCCGTCGATGGATTTCTTCTCGTCGGAAGTGAGCGTGGACCGGGTGAGGATCTGATGCTCGCCGTCGATGAACGCCACGGGGTGATAGTCGGGGTGAATTTCGGGTTTCACGCTACTCGGTCCTGTTCGGGCTCGGCCCTGTTTGGGCGCGCGAAGCTAGCCCATGTCCGGTAAGGACGCCAGGAGCCACCCGTTCAGTGCAGTTTCGATCGCTTGGATGGGGCCGCGCGTAGGGGGACGAAGGCTCGAGTGATACGCCTGGGGCGTCGTCAAATTGCCCATGGACGCGGTCAGGGCGACTGCGATCCCGATCCTTCCACCGCGCCGGGATTCCAACCGGATCCCAACGACGGCGGCGGTGAGGGGGATCAGGGCTTCGGGCTACCGGCGGAGTACGACGTGTGCCTGCCGATCTACGAGCTACCGCCGCCCTGAGGGCCTCGCGCCGTACCGTGCACGTCGCGATCATCAGAGCTGCTTGATCCAGGCGCGGACGATCGCCTCCAGCGCCTACGATTGACAGGAGCATCGCGCCCGGCGCCAAGCGTCGCCATTGCGCGATCCTTGCCGCGCCATTCCATCAGGCCGCTAGGATCGGCGATCTCGAACGCTATCAGGTTGGGGACGCGAAAGGGCGTGAGCTTCTGCATGACGCATCCTCCTCACGCCGCCTGCTGCTCGAACATCTCGTCGAGACGCGCGTAGCCCATCTCCATGCCGTCGGTCATGCCGGTGGAGACAGCGCCGTCGCGCGCTTCCTTCGAGGCAAAGCGGATGGTGCTGACGAGTGTCGTCACGCCATTTTCTTCGCTGAGCTCCAGTGTGACGAGCGCCGGATCGTTCGACGGCATCTCGCCGCCGACATCGCCCGGATCGTAGTATTCGTCATGCGTGATCTTGGCGGGCGCGTCGACTTCGTCGAACGTGCCGTGGAAGCCGAACTGCTTGCCGTCCTCGTCGCTCTTCCAGCGCCAGGTGTATTTACCGCCCGGGCGCACGTCCATTTCGC
>DASWGX010000644.1:0-3451 GCA_036393455.1 Polyangiaceae bacterium | reverse complement strand
CAGCTCGGTAACGCCCCGGCGCTCCGCTTCGACGTCCAGGACAGCGGTCCGGGCATGGAAAAGTCGGTGCTCGAGCGCGCGATGGACCCGTTCTTCACCACGCGCCCGAGCGGAACCGGGCTCGGCCTTTCCATCGTTCGGCGCATCGTGCAAGCTCACGGCGGCACGCTCGTGCTCGTCAGCGACGCCGGACAGGGCACGATCGCGCGCGTGGTCATACCGCAAGAAGCGCCGGAATAGGCGGCCGCGGAGTCAGCATGGGCAATCGAGAACGCATCATCGAGCTCGACAAGCGACACGTCTGGCACCCCTACACACCGATGGCAGAGTACATCGCGGAGACGAATCCGCTCGTCATCGAGCGCGCCGCCGGTTCGCGTCTCTACGACGTCGACGGCCGCAGTTACCTAGACGGTAACGCTTCGTGGTGGACCGCGGTGCTGGGCCACAACCACCCGAGGCTCGTGGCGGCGCTCACGCGACAGGCCGAAACGCTGTGCCATACGGCCCTCGGAGGAATCACCCACGAACCGGCCGCCACGCTCGCCGAGAAGCTCGTCGGCGTCGCGCCGCGCGGCCTGACGCGCGTCTTCTTCGTCGACAATGGATCGACCGCCGTAGAGGCGGCGCTCCGCCTCAGCCTGCAGTATCAGTTTCAAAATCACGAACCCGGCCGCACGCGGCTCGTCGCTCTCGCGAACGCGTTTCACGGCGAGACACTGGGCGCCGTCGCGCTGGGAGGCGTGGAGGAATTTCGCCGTTCACTCGAGGCGGTGCTGCCGAAGGTCGATCACCTCGCGTCGCCCGCCGACGGCCTGGATGCGGCCATCGACGCGCTGCGCCGTTTCTTCGCCTCGCAGGGTGAAACCGTGGCCGCGTTGGTGCTCGAGCCGATGCTGCAAGGAGCTGGCGGAATGCGCACCTACGACGCCGAGTACCTGCGCGAAGCCCGGCGCGTCACCCGAGCGGCGGGCGCGCTGCTCGTCGTGGACGAGGTGTTCACGGGGTATGGGCGCACCGGACCAATGTGGGCGTCGGAGCACGCCGGCGTCACGCCGGACATTCTTTGCACCGCCAAAGGGATGAGCGGCGGCATACTGCCGATGGGCGCCGTGCTCGTGACGGAACGCGTCTTTTCGGGCTTTCTCGGCGATCCCAGTCGGGCGTTCTTCTACGGCCACACCTTTTGCGGCAACCCGCTCGGCGCGGCCGTGGCCAACGAAGTCTTGGCCGTTTACGAAGACGAACACGTGCTCGAGGCTGCTCGGGGTAAGGCGCGCCGCATCGCCGAGACCTTCGCGGAGCTCGGGGAGCTGCCCCACGTTTCGGCGGCGCGCAGCCTGGGCATGCTCGGGGCGCTGGAGCTGTCCGGGGGCCGCGGGTACCTGGAACGCGCCGGGTGGCGCGTGTACACCGAAGCCCTGCGGCGCGGGGCATACGTGCGTCCGCTCGGCAACACCGTGTACGTGACGCCGGCCCTGAACATACTGGACGGCGACCTCGCGGAGCTGCTCCAGATCGTGTGCGACTCCGTTCGGGCCGTCGCCGGCGCGAGGAAGACTTGACCCGCGCGCGGGGCGCTTTCACGCTCCGCGCGTGCCTCATCGAAAGCGCTATCTGTTCGTTTGCGTCAACCGCCGGCCCGACGGAACGCCGAAGGGCTCCTGTGCGGCGCGCGGTTCAGTCGAGCTCCACGCGCAGCTCAAGGCGCGCCTGAAAGCACGCGGTCTCGCTAGCGTCGAGGCGCGCGCCTGCACGTCGAGCTGCCTGGATACCTGCTGGGCCGGTCCGAGCATCGCCGTCGAGCCCGACCACTTCTTCTATGGTCGCGTCAAGCTCGAGGACATCGACGACATCGTGGCGGCCCTGGAAGCCGGAACGCGCGTCGAGCGTCTCGTGCTCGAGCCTGGCGATTTCTTGGAGCCGAAGTGGCTCAAACAAGCGGGCGACGACGACGGAGAGCCGAAACCACTTCGATGAGCCCGGCGCGACCATGAGCTCGATGAAGCGACCGCTGCGCCGCGGCGGATCTCGATGAACCTCAGACAAGACTGGTCCGGAGCCTACTTGCCGATCGGCGCCCGCACTTGGAGGGCGCTCGACGTCGATCTCGTCCTCCAGCTGCGGCTCGCTCGATGGCGCCGGCGCTCAGGGCTTCGCATCCCCGCGAGGGGATCGATCCGCGCTCCCGGGCTGGCCGCGACGAAGGCGCTGAGCGGCATGGTCGGCATCGGTCGGTCCGGCGTCACGTGCGAAGCGCGCTTCGACGGCGACGACGGTCGCCCGTATCTGCTGCGCTCGGAAAGCGCGCTCCGGGTACCGCCCACGATTGCCGGATGGTGCACCCTGCGCGGCGCGATCTGGCTCGAGCCCCGTGGGGCGCCTGGAGCGTTCGCCTGCGCGAGCCGGGAGCGGGAGCTCCTAGCCCTCGCGCGGATCCGCTTCGATCTTCGGCGCGATCTGCTCAGGTGGTCCTGAGCCGGCGTAGCCGGAACCAAAAAAGGAAGTTTCGGCACTGGGCTGTCAGGTATGCAGGTATCAGGTATCAGGCGTCAGCCGGACTCGGCGTTCAGCGACTGAATGAAACGGTAGAGCATGCGCCTGACTTCGCTGACCTCCTCGGCGAGGCGGGCGTGCGCCATGCCTTTCCGGCTTTGCGGCCGGTGATGAAAGGAGCGGGCAAGGATTCTTGACATCGTGTCTTCACTGCGCCAATAGATCATATCAATGGACAATCTGTCTGAATCTCACGACACTTTGACTAGCCCCCCGGATTCCGCGCCCCGCGCTACGGGGGAGCCTCGTGCCACGGAACAAGATCTGACGGTCCTCGTCGTCGACGACGAGCCGAGCAACCTCGAGTCGCTCGAGAGGATCTTCCAGCGCGAGGGAATGCGCGTGCTCACCGCGGACAGTGCCAAGCAGGCCCTGGCGCTGGCGCGCAAGCACCGGGTAGAGGTCGTGTTGACGGATCTGATGATGCCCGGAACGAACGGCGTGGAGCTGCTCCGCGCGCTGCACGAAGTCTCTCCGGACGTCGAGGTCGTGATGATGACGGCGTACGGTACCGTCGAGACCGCCGTTCAAGCGATGCGCGAGGGCGCGTACGACTTCGTCGAAAAGCCGCTCAGGCGCATGGCCATCGTCAAGAGCGTGCGCAAGGCGGCCGAGCGCCACTCGCTCGTCGTCGAGAACCGCTCGCTCAAGCAAGAGCTCGAGCTTTTGACGACGCGTGAAATCGTGGGCCAGAGCGCGCCGCTGCGACACGTCCTCGACGTGGCCACGCAGGCAGCGCCATCGAGCGCGACGGTGCTCGTCCTCGGCGAGAGCGGTACGGGCAAGGAGCTGATCGCGCGCTTCATCCATTCGAAGAGCGGGCGTGCCGCGCGTCCCTTCATAGCGGTCAACTGCGCTGCGATTCCCGAGAGCATTCTGGAAGCCGAGCTCTTCG
>DASWGX010000643.1:0-8160 GCA_036393455.1 Polyangiaceae bacterium | reverse complement strand
GGGTCGGTGATCGGGGTGGATTGGCGCACTCCGCTCGACCAGGCGTGGGCGAGGCTCGGGCCCGACGTCGCGGTGCAGGGCAACCTGGATCCGTTGCTGCTCGGCGCGCCCCGACCTTTGCTCACACGCCGCATCGACGACGTCCTGGAGCGCGCCGCCGGGCGGCTGGGGCACATCTTCAACGTGGGCCACGGAATCTTGCCCGATACGCCGCCGGATGCCGTGAAATTCAGCGTGGATTGGGTTCACGAACGCGCCGCCCGGTGAGGTTCGCATGTTCGAGGGCCCTGTGTCCGGGAACCTCTGGCGCGAAGCGAGTGTCGCTAGCGAGGTGGCGCTCGTGGTGCGGCGGTTCGCGGTGCAGTCGGCTGAGCGCGGGAAGTTCGAATCCCACGCGCGACCACCCGCGACCACCGAGGAAGACCAGCGGCTGATGCTCGCGGACGAGGCTCGTTTCATCGAACGACTGAAGCGCCGCGACGAGCGCGCGTTCAACCAGCTCGTCGAGCTTTATCAGGGCCGCGTCTTTCGCTTGTTGCTGCGCATGCTGGGTCGCCGGGACGAGGCGGAAGACCTCGCCCAGGAAGTATTCGTGCAGGTCTTCAAGGCCATCGACCAGTTTCGCGGCGACGCAAAGCTCGGCACCTGGCTCTATCGCATCGCCGTAAACCTGTGCAAAAACCGAGTGAAGTACCTGGCCCGGCGCCACGAGAGCGCTCAGGACTCCTTCGATCTCGCCGCCGAACGAGGGTCGACCGAAGCGGTGCGCGTCGTCACGTTCGCCACCGTCGCGCGTCCGGACCAGATGGTCGAAGGGCTGCAAGTCGAGCGCATCTTGCAGCGGGCCATCGCCAAGCTGGATCCCGAGTTTCGCGAAGTGTTGGTGCTGCGCGACGTCGAGGATCTGAGCTATGCGGAGATTGGCGAGATCACCGGGCTACCCGAGGGCACCGTGAAGAGCCGCATCCACCGTGCCCGCGGCATGCTCAAAGTCAGTGTCGAATCGGCGCTGGGCGAGAGAATCGAATGAGTGAACTCGAAGCGATGGAGGAATCCGAAGCCGAGGCGCTGCGCAAGCTGCTGCGTTCCACGTTGCAGGAGCCCAAGAGCTCGCCCGACGTACTGCCCGGCGTGCAGCGCAAGCTACGCAAGCGTAGCCAGGGCAAGTTCTATCGCGACGAATGGAGCACCGCGCGCCACGCGCCGGAATACACGTACCTCATCACCAGCTTGCTGATGCTGGCCATCGCGTTCGCGGCCTACGCCGTGCTGCATCCGCTTTCGAGCGAAGCGAAGGTCACGCCGATGACGCCCCAGCCGGTGAACGTGGTGCCGCCGTCGCGGCTCGCACCGCTGCCGCGTTCGCCGTCGAAGCCGGCGCCTACTGGATCCAGCGTGCCAGCACGCAGGTGACGTTGTCCGGTCCGCCGTTGACGTTGGCGGCTTCGACCAAGCGGTTCGACGCCGTCGGCAAGTCCGGCGTTTCGAGCACGATGCGCGAGATTTCCTCGTCCGTGACCGGTCCGCACAGGCCGTCCGTGCAGAGCAGCATCATGTCGCCCTCGCGCGGAGATTCGAAACGCGTGTCGACCTTGACCGTGTCTTTCATTCCGAGCGCGCGTACGATCACGTTCTTGTGGGGGAAGTTCGCGATCTCTTCCTCGGTCAGGTGCTTCATCCGCTTGTAGTCGTTGAGGAGCGAGTGGTCTTCGGTGAGCTGCTCCATCTTGTTCTCGCGAATCCGGTAGACTCGGCTGTCTCCGACGTGCGCGACGTAGATGCCGTCCTCCACGGCGAACAGGGCGACCAATGTCGTGCCCATGCCCCGCTGCTTGGCGTTGCGCTGCGCCTGCTCGAAAATGCGTAGGTTGCAGAGCTTGATGCCGGTGATGAGGCGGTTCTCTTCGTAACCTTTGGAGCGGTCCATCTTGTAAGGCCACGTCCGTTCGGGGTCGTCCGCCGTGGCGGCGAAGAACTCCTGCAACGTGTCGACGGCCATTTTGGACGCGATTTCGCCGGAAGCATGTCCGCCCATGCCGTCGGCGACGACGTAGAGGCCGTACTCGGCCATGATGGCGAAGTTGTCTTCGTTATGATTGCGCTTGCGGCCGACGTCGGTCTGCCCGGCGACTTCGATTCGTAGGGGGGTCGGCACGGATTACCCAGAGTCTGCGAGTGCTCGCAGCGCGTCTAGCGTGCGATCCTCTCCGTCGGGACCGCCTCGTGTCAATCCGAACCTCTCGCGCGCGAGGCCGTGCGCAGAAGGCAGCGCGCGTCAGGTCCGCGGGCGGGCCGGTTGTCGGCCCGGCCCGAGTTCCAGTCGCCCTTCGACGTCGAATCTCGATCGCTACTTTGGCGCGGCGCTGTCCCGGGCAGGCGCTCCGGCGCCTGGAGGGGCAGGCTTCCGCATCGGTCGCGTGAGGCGGTGACTCCGGCGCGGCGGCGCCGAGCCGATGTTCACGACCGCCTCCCGGTAGCCGTCCTTGGAAAGAAGCAAGAGCACGAGCTTGTCGCCGACCGAGTGCCTGAGCACCGCGGCGTAGAAACCTCTGGGCGTTGCGACCGGCCCGCCGTCGACGGCGACGATGACGTCGCCCGCGTCGTTGCTGCGCGCCGCCTGAATGCCGGCCCGCGCCGCGGGGCCCTCCGGGTGGACGGCACGAACCCGGACGCCCGACCCGGTCCTCGACCGGGTGACGCGCACACCGACCCAGGGCTGTGGCGGCCGGGCACCGGGCTCCGTGCCGCGCAAGAACGCCTTGACCGTCGCGGTCGCAACGCCGAAGCCGCCAGGCTGACACGCGGCGCCTTCCGCACCGGAGCAAGCTTGCACGAGCACGGCGACGACGTCCCCGGCGTCGTCGAGCAACGGAGCGCCGTAGTCGACCGCGCGCACGGGCTGCGCCGGCTCGAGCGCGCCGAACAGCCGCTGCCGGTCGCCGCCCAGCACGGTGCGCACACTCTTTACCACCACGCGTCCGGGCTGCGCCGGGCCGTTCCAAGTGGAGGCGAACGATTGCAGCGCGGCACCGGCCTTGGCTTCTCCGCGCGATGCTTTGAGCCCGGCTTCGGCGAGGTGGAGCCGCTCCGGTACGAGCAGCGCGAGATCGGCGCCGCGATCACTGTGCCCCACGCGCACGTCGAGCGCCGTTCCGTCGGCGAAGCGAGCTTTGATGTCGTTGCCGTGGGTGAGCGGCGAAAGGGCGGTCAGGATGCGACCGTCGCGGTGGAGCACGGTGCCGAGCGCGATCGGACGCTTGCCGCGTTCGAGCACGACGACGCCGCGTCGCGCCCGCTCCACCACCGTCTTGGGATCCGCGCTTTCGGACTGGTCGCCTGGTGCTGCCGGCTTAGTCGACGGTACGGCCGGGGATGGGGGCGCGGCGGGAGCCTTGGGGCGCTCCGGTTCGAGCGGCGGAGCTTGGGCGCGTGCGGCAAGCCCTACCCCGAGGAGCGCCACACCCAGCGCGGCCCCGGCGCGCCGGGCGACGGAAGCGAACATCACCGCCCGAGTGTGGCGCTCGTTTCCGGAGCGGGCAAGCGCGTCACGCCGTCGCCCGTCGCAACCAGCACGAAGTCCGCGCGACCGCAGAACAGCCCGGTTTCCACGACGCCGGCCAGCGCCTTCAGCGCTCGGTCCAGGACGGCGGGCTCGTCGATGCGTCCCGTCTCCAGATCGTAGATGAAATTGCCCGAGTCGGTTCGGAATGGCTCGGTGCCTGCGTGGCGCAGCGACGCCTTGCCGAAGCCCGATAGCTTGGCGGCGGTTTGAGCGTGCGCGAACGGCAGCACCTCCACCGGCACCGCGCTCCGCTCGCCGAGCTTCTCGCTCAGCTTGCGGTCGTCGACGACGATGACGTTGAGGCGTGCCGCCTCGTTGACGAGCTTCTCCCGAGTGTGCGCGCCGCCGCCTCCTTTGATGAGGTCGAGCGCCGCGCTCACTTCGTCCGCGCCGTCCACGCAGACGTCGATGTCCCAGGGCCCGGTTTCGTCGAGCAGTGGGATGCCCGAGCGCCGCGCCAGCTCGCTGCTGGCGTTGCTGGTGGCCACGCCGTGGAGGCGAGCGCCGGCGCGCACGCGTTCCCCCACGGCTTCGACGAAGAAGCGTACCGTCGAGCCCGTACCGAGGCCCACGACCCCGTGCTCCGGCACGTAGGCGAGCGCGGCGAGCGCGGCGCGCCGCTTCATCTCTTCCAGGGACATGGTGCGAGCATACCTCGGCCGCCTTCCATGGCGGCTACTTCTGACAGCGCGGACAAAAGTGGCTCGAGCGTTGACCGATCAGCATGCGCGCGATCGGTCTTCGACAAATGAAGCACGGCTCTCCGCCACGCGCGTAGACGCGCCGCTCGTCCTGATAGGCGCCGGCGCCGCCGTCCGGGTGCACGAAATCGCTGATCGTGCTGCCGCCGCGCTGAATTGCGCGGCGTAGCACCGCGCGTACGCTCGCGGAAAGCTTCACGCACTCGTGCTTCGAGAGTCCGCGGGCGGGCCGGGCGGGGCGGATGCGGGCGAGAAAGAGCGCCTCGTCGGCGTAGATGTTGCCGACGCCGGCGAAAGCGGACTGATCCAAGAGCAGCGACTTGACGGACACGCGCCGTTCGCGGCACATCGCGTAGAGACTCTGCGCGTCGATGCGAAGGGCGTCGGTGCCGAGCCGTTCCAGGCGCGGCGACGTCGCGCCGGGCGCGAGCCACTGACACTTGCCGAACTTGCGAGCGTCGCGGAAGTACACCGAGGGTCCTCGATCCGCGAAGGCGAGCCGGAGGTGTGTGTGCGAGTCGGGTCGGAAATCACGCCCGCGGCTCGAGGCGACCTTCCGGTCGGTGAAGCGCAGGAGCCGGACACCAGGGGCGTTCGAGGCGAACAATTGTCCGGTCATTCCCAGGTGCAAAAGCAGCGCGCTGCCGTCGTCGAGCGCGAGCGTGAGGTACTTGCCGTGCCGCTCGAGGCCGGTGCCGGTGCGCCCGACCAAGCGCCTGGCGAGGGTCTTCGGAGGCGTCAGGAAGAAGTAGCTCGGCTCGGTGGTGGCGACGCGGGCGATACGGCGTCCGACCACCAACTTTTTCAGCCGGCGGCGCGTCACTTCCACCTCGGGCAACTCGGGCACGCCTCACCGTACCGAAAGCTCGAGCGGTTCCGCCCGCCAGAGGATGTAAAAGAAATCGCGCAGCGAGCGTTTTCGGATGTACTCGTCGGGCGAAAACTCGAAGCCCTCCGCCAGGGCCACCGCGACGCGCTCGGGCCCGGCATCGGAACGCTCGAAGGTCACGAACTTGGGATACGACCAATTGACGTCGAGCTGCGCCACGTCACTCGCGCCCGCGTGCCGCATGCCGAGCGCCATCACCTGCGCCGTCGTGTGATTGCTGATGCCCACGAACAGCACGTCGCCGCGAGCGTTGAGGCCCACGGCCGATCGGCGGATCACCGTATTGCCGTCGAGCGTGGCGCCCCACTTGCGCACGTTTTCCAGGTCCAGGAGCGTGTGCAGCTTGCCGTCTTCCACCATGCAGTTCGGCGCCTGCCGGTACCACGCCATCTTGCCCTCGCGCTCTTTGATGCTGCTGAACGTCGCGATCTCGAGCGATTGATTCTCGAACATCGCCAGGGTGCACGCCTGGTCACGCGGCTTCACGAGCAAGACGTCGCCGAGCTTCATTCCGTACTGCCCGTGCTCGGTCATGAAGCCGCCGTTGAACGCCGCGATCACCTGGTCGCGGTGCTTCTCCGGAATCACGCCGGGGCGCGGATAGTCCTCGGGAACGGGCTCGGTCGGGCTCGGCTCGCGCGTGCCCGGCACGGGCACGATCGAGAGCTGGCGCAGATCGAGGGCCACGACGAACACTTCCGCCCAGGAGCGGTTGCGATCGGGATGCAGCAACGTCTTGTAGAGCGCCGCAGAGCGTTCGGGCTTCAACGGGTCCGAGATAGGAATCCACTCTCCGTCGCCCGGCGCCGACCAGCTCTCGTGGACGGGACCGACCACCGCCGGCACGAAGGGAGCGAGCTCGGGCCTCGCTGGAGCGGCACTCGGCTGCGGTCCTGCGGCGGGTTTACCGCTCGGCACTTGCCAGTACGCTCGCGGTTTTTCCCCCGAGCGCATACTCCGATTGATGCGATCCTCGATCGCGTACGCGAGCTCCTCCAGGCGCGTCACGTTGTCGGTGCCAATCAGTGCCCTCAGCGTGTTGGCGACGAGCGGGCCCGCCCAGGAGACGCGGTGAACCAGAATCCAGAGCCCGATTGGCGCGACGAGAGCGCACACTCCCAGCGCCCAGAGCAGGCGCTTTCTGCGGCGGCGTGACAGGATCGGGGGCATTCCGGCTAGGAGCGACGTACCGTTGCTTCTGGCGCTTCTCCTACCGCATTCGGCGCTTCTCGTCCCCGTGGACCGCGGGACGGTATAAGGCGGGCACGATGGCTCGCCTGGCTCGGCTGGCGCAAACTTGGCTCTCGTGCTGCCTGGCTTGCGCCGCTCTGGCCACTCCGGCGGCGGCAGAGCCCGATAGCCCGGAGGGGCCCGTCGTGAGCGAGGCGCCCGAGCTCGGCCCCCTCTTCGGCCGCCCGGTGCTGCGCGTGGACGTCGAGCAGGTCGGCGGACGCTGGCAGAAAGCCGTGCGCGTCACGAAAGTACGGCCGGGCGAGCGATTCGGTGCCGACGTCGCGCGCCGCGCCGTACGCGAGCTACTCGACACCGGTCGCTTCGCTTCGGCCAGTGTCGAAGCCGTACCCGAGGGCGGCGGCGTGCGGCTGGTCGTGCGCGTCGTGCCGCGCCGGATCATCGCCGACCTGCGCGTCACCGGTAACGCCGTCGATGTCGAGCTCGTGCTGCGGTCGGCCGAGATCACCCGCGGTGACGCGCTGACCCCTGCGTTGCTCGGCACGGCGGCGCGCCGCGTTACCGAAGAGCACGCGCGCCGGGGCTATCCGGGGGCCCGCACACACGTCGATACTCTCGACACCGACGATCCCCTCGCCGTCGTGCTCGACATCACGGTCGAGCCCGGGCCGCTCGAGCGCATCGTCGCGCGCCGTCTGAGGGCCCGGCCGTTCCCGGCGACGGACCAGCTCGCACGCGTCGTGCGATCGTATTCGGTACGGGCGGGCGCCGCGGCGGACGAAGCGGCGCTCGAAGCCGCCGACGCCGAGCTCGTGGAGCGGCTGCGCGCGGCCGGCTTTTACCAGGCGAAGGTGGGCCACGAGCTTGGGCACACGCCGTCCGGCGCGCTGCTCACCGTGACCGTCGACGCCGGGCTCGAGGTGGTGCTGACGTTTCAGGGCAATCGTCTTTTCGACGACGCTACGCTGGAGGCAGGCCTCGAGCTCGAAGAGAGAACGGATCGCTCCGCGCCGGCGCTGGCCGACGCGCTCTCCGACTACTACCGGCGGCGCGGCTTCTGGGACGTCGACGTCGAGGCGTCGGACCACCGTCGCGGCGGCGTGCTCGAGCGGCGCTTCGACATCGTGGAGGGCGCGCCGGTCCGCGTCGTCGAGCGCCGTTACCCGTGCTTGCGCGGCACGCGCAGCGAGGCGGACGTGAGCGCGGAGATAGAGAGCTTTCTCACGGAGGAGTTGCCCGGGGCAAACTTCCTCGGCGCCGTGGATCCGCGCGGGGTCGACGCTGCGCTCGACCCGGAACGCGCCGAGGCGCGCCCGCCGCCGTTCGAGCCGAACCCTTACGAAACCTATGATGCGGACGTGTACGCGCGGGCCGTCGAGCACCTCGAAGACCTCTACCGTTCCGAGGGCTACCTGTCCGCGTCCGTAGGCCCGGTGGAGCTGTTTCGCCGCATCTGTCATCCGCGCTCCCCGCCGGGCCGCTGCGTGCCACTCGGCGTCCGCGCGAAGCCGAAGGTCGACTGCCGCCTCGACGCCCAACGGTCGCCGCCGGAGCAGGCACCGCGGCAGACGTCGTTTTGCGTTCCCGATGCGGGGCGCGGCGCGCGCTGCGAGCCCGGCATCGCGATGAGCATTCCGATCCGCCTCGGGCCTCGCACCTACCTCTACGACGTCGCCTACGCCGGCAATCGCGCCATCGTGGAGGCGGAGCTCGCCGAAGTTTCCGAGCTCGTCCTTGGTGAACCGGTGTCCCAGCTCGAGCTCCAGCGCGCCGGCCGGCGCATCCTCGACGCCTACGCCGAGGAAGGCTACGCATTC